>JAYGDV010000181.1:0-10127 GCA_046582735.1 Planctomycetota bacterium | reverse complement strand
CATGTCATGAAGGATGTCCTCGGCAGCGATGGTCTCGCCGCGAATCCTGCTCTCGGCGAAGGCCACGTCCTCCGGCAGGTTCTTGTCGAGATGGTGGCAGACCATGAGCATGTCGAGATGCTCATCGAGGGTATTGACGGTGAAGGGCCGCGTCGGGTTGGTCGAGCTGGGGAGAACGTTGGGCTCCCCGCAGACCGTGAGAATATCGGGAGCGTGCCCGCCACCGGCGCCCTCGGAGTGATAGGTATGGATCGTCCGGTTCTTGAAAGCCTCGATCGAGGCCTCCACGAAACCCGACTCGTTCAGGGTGTCGGTGTGGATCGCGACCTGGACATCGAGGCGCTCCGCCTCAGACAGGCAGCAGTCGATGGCGGCCGGGGTTGTCCCCCAGTCCTCGTGCAGCTTCAATCCGACGGCTCCAGCGGCGACCTGCTCGGCGATACCCTCCGGCTTGGCAGTATTGCCCTTGCCGAGGAAGCCGAAGTTCATCGGGAAAGCGTCGGTCGACTGCAGCATCATGCGGATGTAGTTGCTTCCCGGGGTGCAGGTCGTGGCGCAGGTCCCGGTCGCCGGTCCCGTGCCGCCGCCGATCATGCCCGTCATCCCGCTGGCGAGAGCCTCGTCCACCAGCTGGGGGCAGATGAAGTGCACATGGGAATCGATCCCACCGGCGGTGAGGATCAGCCCCTCTCCGGCGATGGCCTCGGTGGTCACACCGACGACCATCCCCTCGTCGACGCCGTCCATGACATCGGGGTTGCCGGCCTTGCCGACCCCGGCGATCTGGCCATCCTTGATCCCGACATCGGCCTTGTAGATCCCGGTGTGATCGACGATGAGAGCATTGGTGATCACGCAATCGAGCGCGCCATCCTGCCCGACCCCCGCGGCCTGGCCCATTCCCTCGCGCAGCACCTTGCCGCCGCCGAACTTGCATTCATCTCCATAGACCGTCAGGTCCTTCTCCACCTCGAGCCAGAGTGATGTGTCTCCGAGGCGGACCTTGTCGCCGGTGGTCGGACCGTAGATCTCCGCGTAATTGGATCTCTTGATTTTGTATCCCATGGAATCAACCCTCCTGGCTCGAGCAGCCCCTGTCGGAGATCTGCCTGAGCGCCGCGTCCCGGCCCTCGTCGCTTACCGCTCCGTCAGCGAGATTGTTGCCGCCGCGGATCACCCTATTGCCGCCGATCGCTACCAGCGCGACGGTCTTGGTGTCTCCGGGCTCAAAACGAACGGCCGTACCGGCCGGGATATCGAGGCGCATGCCGTAGGCAGCCGAGCGGTCAAAGCTCAGCTCCTTATTGGTCTCGATAAAATGGTAGTGGCTGCCGACCTGCACAGGGCGGTCGCCGAGGTTGGTCACCTCCAGGCTCACGCTCTCGCGCCCCTCGTTCAGCTCCAGCTCTCCCTCTGCAGCCCGGCAGGTTCCGGGCAGCTCCGCATCCTCGTCCACCGCCCCGAATACCTCGAGGTCGGGAATATCGAGGAAGCTCCCGTAGAGCGCCAGCTCGAGGTTTCCATTATCCTCGACAACCGGGTGGTGAACGGTGACGAGCTTCGTTCCGTCCGGGAAGGTTCCCTCGACCTGCACCTCGGCGATCATCCCGGCAACACCGTCCTGCACCTGGCGGCGGCCAAGGAACTGCCGCCCGAGGTCCATCAGCTCGGCTACTGACTTGCCGTCGCGGATAAACTCCAGCAGCTGGGTGGAGATCAGGGCGACACTCTCGGGATAGTTGAGGCGCACCCCCCGGGCCAGGCGTTTCTGCGCCAGGAAGCCCGCGTTGTGAAGCATGAGCTTCTCTATTTCACGTGGAGCTAAATGCATCGAAGGTCTCTCTTTCTTACCATTTTCTCGACCAGGGGCTCTCACCGATGAACTCGGCGAGGAAACCCAGTTTTTCATCCAGATACCGCCCCACCAGCTCGGGCGTCGAGCCCATGACCCGCAAGGCGGCGCCGTGTGGAACCGGGCTGACCGCTTCAAGGATCTCCTGGCCGGGTTCAAACGGCTGACCTGATATCATATCCAAAAGGGCACTGACGGCATCAACAACCTTCTCACCAAAGAGCCCCACCACCGCAATGCAGTCGAAGCCGCCGGTCTTGAATTCACCCCCCACCGAAATGCACGAAGAATCCAGCCGCAGCGATTCGCACAGCACCTGCTCACCCCCGACATGGACATCGAGGCGGCTGGAATAGCTGCGGAAGGCCCAGCGCTCCCCCCTCTCCCGGCGCCCGCTCGAGAGCCAGTCGAGCACGACGAGGGACCCGCCGGGCTCGAGATCGACTCGTTGATATTGTTCGTAGGCCGCATCGGCGAAACAGATGACCGGGTCCGGCGCCAGCACCAGGAAGCCATCACTCGCGACCGTTGCCCTCAATTCCTGCCGGCAGAACTTGTCGCCGGGGCATTTATAGACCTTGGTGGCCGACTGGGTACCGAGAACGCAGGCTGCACCCGGGCCGACCTTTACATCGAGAGCCACCTGGTCGCCGGCGACCAGGCCGCCGCCGAAGCTCGAGGTGTAGACCCAGGCGGCATGCTCACGCGGACGCGGCAAGAGCAGCTTGAGGGGATTGCCGGCGCAGGCGCGGGTAACCACTGTCCGGCCCCCCACCAACGCCAACTCAAGGTTACCTCGCACGGTGCTGGTGTCGGCCATGGCGGTATCAGACGCTCAGGTGCTTGCTGATGATTTCGTCACTGAGGTCCGAGGTCGCGCCCTCCGCGACAACCCTTCCACGGTTCAGAACGTAGAAGTTGTGGCCAAACTCCTTGACGAAATCGAGATACTGCTCCACCAGCACGACCGTCATGCCGCGCTCTTCGACCAGGCTCCTGAGAATCTCGCCGATCTGCTGGATGATATTGGGCTGGATGCCCTCGGTCGGCTCATCAAGAACGAGGATCTCCGGATCCCCGCACAGGGCGCGAGCGATCGCCAATTGCTGCTGCTGTCCGCCCGAGAGGTCGCCTCCCATCCTTCCACCCATCTCCTGGAGCACGGGAAAGAGTTCGTAGACATATTCCGGGATGACCTTGCTGCCGTCGCGGCGCCCCTTCAGGGCGACCTTGAGGTTCTGCTCAACGGTAATGCGGGGAAAGATCTGTCGGCCCTGCGGAACGTAGCCCAGTCCCACCGTGTCCTTCTGGCCGATAGACATCCCATCAAAGAGCTTATTGATTTCCTTCTGCAGAATTATCTTCGATACCAGCCCTGTAGTCAGGGGCAGATAGAAAAGGAATCCTGCCAAAGAGTCCAGGTCCAGCAGCACGATACCGCCGACACCCAGATAGACACCCACAATACCCAGGGAACCGAACAGCGCGATCTTCCTCGGCAGGCCCGTATTAACCGGGTAGCTCATCTCCTTCTGGGTATCAAGAACGCCCCTGGCCGTGCTGTAGTGCAAAACGACATGGTAAACACCGAATGTAATGGGGAACAGAAATGGGAAGAGCTGGATCCCCACCTGCAAAATATTCCTGCCTACAAGGTCCACACCAAACCACTCCAGGACGAAGAAGTGAGACACTAACAGGAGCGCGATGAACCCACCCAGTGGTGCGACATACCATTTCTGGAAAGAGCTCTCTTTCCGGCCGAGCCGGGCATTCAACATCCTGAACTGCCTGGCTTGCCATACCAGCCCCCAGATACCTCCAGTCAGCAGAAAAAGGATGCTGGACAGCAATACATTCTCTTTTGAAAGAGCCGAGGCACGAAGATGCGGAGGCAAATTCGTCAGGTAAACGTCATCCTGTCGAATAGAGCCGCCCGAAGAGGACAGAACTCCCATGATATTTTTCAGCAGGGTCGTCTTGCCGACCCCGTTTCGACCGAGGATGCAGGTCACCTTGCCCGTCTCCATCTCCATATCGACGGAGTTCAGGGTCTGGATCGAACCGTATGAGTAGGACAGATCTTTAATTTTCAGCATGATGGAACCTCAGCGACCAAGATAGGCCTCCTTCACCTCCTCGTTGGCCTGGACCTCGGCGACGCTGCCTTCGGCCATGATCTTGCCCTCGTTGAGCACGGTCACGTGGGAATCAAGCAACCGGACAAACTCCATGTCGTGCTCGATGACGATGATGCTGTGTTCCTCGCGTGACTCCAGCAGCAATTCCGCCGTCAGTACGGTTTCTTCATCGGTCAGGCCGGCCGCAGGCTCATCCACGAGCAGCAGCTTGGGACCGGTCAGGATCAACATGCTGATCTCCAGCCACTGGCGCTGGCCGTGGCTGAGATAGGCCACCTCACGGTGCTCATCATCGAGCAAGCGGACCCGCTCCAGCAGCGCCCTGATGGAATCCTTCTCCTCTGCCGTGTTCCTGCTGCCGAGCGAGATTCCCTGGCGCCCCGGCAGGGCGAGGCTCATGTTCTCGTAGACCGTCAGGCTGTCGTAAACTGTCGGTGTCTGGAACTTCCGGCCGACGCCGAGCTGGGCGATGTCAGCTTCCGGTTCGTGGGTAATATCCGCTCCCTCGAAAAACACCTGCCCGGTCGTCGGGCGGGTCTTGCCGCTGATGACATCGCAGAGTGTCGTCTTGCCGGCGCCATTGGGGCCGATGATGACCCGCAGCTCGCGGTGGCCGATCGAGAATTCGTTCACATCGAGGGCCTTGAAACCATCGAAGAGCACCGTGATGTCCTTCACATCCAGCAGGTTCCTCCCGACATCGACCTCCTGGGTGACGGACCTGAGCATGGCGATGCGGTCGAGACGCTTGCGCATCTCTTCAGCGGCCAGCCCGGCGGCGTCTCCCTCGGCCTTCCCGGTTTCTCCGGGTTCGCCTTCGCTTGCCCCACCGCGCCTGCCGACTGTCTTCTTCCATTGCTCCTTTGACCAGCCGGCAAACAGCTTCAGCAGGCTGGCTATTCCACCGGGCAGCAGCAACACGATTCCGAGGAAAACGGCGGCCAGGACGAACATCCAGTATTCAGGAATCCGACTGGTCAGGAAATTGTAGCCGTAATTCACCGCCAGCGCGCCGATCACCGCTCCCCAGAGCGTTCCTCGTCCGCCAACAGCCACCCAGACGACGACCAGGATCGACTTCAGGGGCTCCATATTGTGCGGCGTAAAGATCCCCATCTGCGGAGCGTACATCATGCCGCCAAGCCCGGCGATCGCCGCGGAGAACGAGTAAACCACCATCTTGTACTTATAGGGCTTGAAGCCCGAGAACCGCAGACGGTCTTCGTTGTCGCGGATGGCCACCAGGACACGCCCCATCCTCGAGCTGACAATGTAGCGGCACATCAGGTAGACAAGGATCAATAACCCGAGAGTGATGAGATAGAGGTTGAACTTGACTGTATCCTCTTTCAGATCGAAGCCGCGATACCGCAGCTCCGCCACGTCCTTCAGGGTGACCTTCTCAGCTCCCGGCTTTGAGACCAGGAGATCCCTGTAGTCCTTGTTGATGTTAACGCCCCTCCAGGGAGAGCTGACAAGAACTGGCCCTTCCTGGTCCAGGCTGCCTCCCGGAGGAGGCCTGGTTCCATCTCTTCTTGCTGAGTCCTTGTACTTATCAAGAACCGATTTAACGGACTCAATGGTCAGAGAGCGCTTCTGAAGCTCTTCGGGCTTGAGGGTGATCTCTATCTTCTCCCTTCCACCGGTCACGATCCTCTCAAAGCGGGTGACCCCATTGGTGCCGCCGAGCTTCATGTCATTGACCATGAGGACCGAGGCCGCCATGACGGTAAGCGCCTGGGTCAGGATGGCGAAGAACACTCCCTTCACGCGGCTGCGAAATACGAGGAAGCCAACAACTCCCGCCACCACGCCAGGAATGACGATGGCGAGTACCGCGGTGGAACTGAGCCACCAGAATGGTTTCCAGAACCAGGGAACCAGCCAGTCGGCCTCGGTTTCACCTACCTTTCCCGGGTAGACAACGAAAAGGCACGCCGGCATTTTCCAGCCGGCGGCATCGACGCTTCCTTCCGGCCCGCCGTGATGGGCCAGGTACATCCCCATGGCGTAACCGCCAAACGAGAAGAAAAGCGCCTGGCAGAGGCTCAACATGCCAGTGTAGCCCCAGACGAGATCGAGCCCGATCGCGATCAGGGCGAAGCACATATAGCGTCCCCACATGTTCACATCATCGATGCCGTAGAGATCGTTTTTATAAAGCAGGGGAACCAGCAGGCCGAAGACCGCGATCAGGAAAAGCGGGAACTTCCACTCCAGGCGCCCGAGCAATCCGCTCCTGGGCTCGATGCTGACCAGCTTTGCATCAGACATCGGCCAGCCTCCCCTTGGGTGGGAAAATTCCTGCCGGACGCCACTGGATGAATGCTATGACGAGCACCAGGATCAGGACCTTGCCCCAGGTCACAGATGCCGTCGATTCGGGGAAGAACCAGCCCAGGAATGGCTCGAAGACCTTGTTGAGCACACCGATCCCAAGCCCGGCAGCGATCACTCCCATGAGCTCACCCACACCACCCACAACCACCACGAGGAAAGAATCGACAATGTAATTATTACCCATGTCAGGCGTCACCCCGGCGATCAGGGTCAGGGCGCACCCGGCGAGACCGGCGAGGCCGGATCCGAAGGCGAAGGTCATGCTGTCGATGAACCTGCTGTTCACTCCCAGGCTACGGGCAGTGGCACGGTTCTGGGTCGTCGCCCGGATCAGGAGCCCCGTCCGCGTCCGGCTCATCAACAGGTAGATCAGCAGGACCGCGAAACCGGAGAAAAAGATGATAAACACACGGGCCTTGGCGATGTTGAAATCCTGGAACAATTCATAGCTGCCGACCAGCTGCGTTGGAGCATTCACCCCGATGTTGTCACCGAAGATCAGGCGCGCGCCCTGGACCATGGCCAGCCCGCAGGCATAGGTTGCCAGCAGGGTATCGAGCGGCCGTCCGTAGAGATGCCGCACCACGAAGAACTCGATGAGGATACCGAAGAAAGCCGCACCAAGAAAAGCGGCCGGGATCGCGAAGATGAAATAATAGCTGGCCGGGTTGTCCACGCTGTGGCCGAAGATATTCATGACCACGTAGGTGGTATAGGCTCCCACCATCATCAGCTCGCCATGGGCCATGTTGATCACGCCCATCAGGCCGAAGATGATCGACAGGCCCAGGGCCATCAGGATGAATACCGAACCCATCGAGATGCCGTTGAAGACATGCTTCAGATTGCGCACCTTGCTCTGGTAGCTCTCGATGTCCGCGATGCTCGAGAGGCAGGCCGAGCCCAGGGCGGAATCAGTGCTTTCTTTTTTTTCGAGATCCTTGAGAACGCTGATGGCTGATTCGCTCTGAAGCTCTCCAAGCTCCTTGACGGCAGCCAGTACCGCCCCATCATCCAGTCCGGGTACATTGCCGCTGATCCGGATCTGGCAGATACCCGTGCGAGCCACCCTGTGCACTTTTTTACTGCGCGCGGGATCTTCGGCGAGTCTTTCAAGCGCTGGCAGGAACTCCACCCGGCGACTGTTACCGCATTTCTTGGCGGCCTCCAGGCAGACAGACTCTTCAGGAGAGAGCAGCTTGAGGGTGTCCTCAGCCGCAAGCACAGCTCTTCGAAGACGGCGTGGCGCGCTGACCTCCTGGAGCTCGGCCTTGGGCGCGGTGACCAGAATCACAGCTCTTCGAAGACGACGTGGCGCGGTGACCAGCTTGCCATCTGCGTTCACAGATATTGGGAAGAGATCGCTACCACCAGGGAGGCGATAGATGGGGTAGTGCAGAACGGCGACGCCATCCTTGAATTTATCGACCAGCACCAGTCTGTTCTTCCATTCAGGTGGCCCTTCCACCCACCTGTAGATGCTCTGGCCTTCACGAAAGGACTTCAGGAAGGCCGCAATCCTGTAGTCACCCGCCTTGACAAGATCATTGAGAGCCCCGGGAGCCGCATCTGCGTCACCGGCGGTGAGCCGGGCAATCGCATCGTTAACTTCCGGGCTGACAAGCGAAATCTTTTCGGATTCATCCTGCCCATCACAACCGGCAAGACCCAGCAGGGCCAGGAATGTGAGGGAACTGAAGAATAGATTCCTGAAGCCAGGCATTGATTCGTTACGGACCCCGTGCAGAGAACCGCCTTAAAAAAGAAAAAGAATCAGCCTGTCTCGCAGGTCTGATCCACCGCACCACCGGGAGAAAAAAGAGGTGCCGGCCCCGCACCACGTGTGCAAGTGCGGGACCGGTCCAGGGGCACACAAAATGTCTGCCAGGTGCAGCCCCCGGCAAGCCGGGAGCTGCATCCGGCAAAGAAGAAACCCTTAGCCCTTCTTCTTGGGACCACCGGTCGGAGCCGGGAAGTCACCCTTGGGCCAGAGGTAAGAACTGTAAGAGTCAGGACTGACCAGTCCCTTGGACTGGTGAACAATCTTGAACTGACCATCTTTCAGGATCTCACCAATGTAGACAGGCTTCAGCGTGTGCTGATTATTCGGGTGCATCGATTTCTTGCCGCCGGGGGCATTGAACTCGAGGCCATAGACAGCCTGGCGCACCTTGTCGACATCGAAACTTCCGGCCTTCTCGACCGCAGCCTTCCAGACATAGACGCCGAAGTAGGCGGCCTCGATCGGGTCATCAGTGACCCTATCCCCGCCACCAGGAAGCTTGTTCTTGGCGCAGTAGGCCTTGAAGGCATTGACGAAGGCCTGGTTCCCGGGCGAATCGATGCTCTGGAAGTAGTTCCAGGCCGCGAGGTGTCCCACCAGGGGCGGAACGTCCATGGCACGCAGCTCGTCTTCAGCGACGGAGAAGGCCATGATCGGGCAATCTGCCGAGGTCAGGCCCTGGTTGGCGAATTCCTTGTAGAAAGGAACGTTGCTGTCACCGTTGATCGTCGAGAGGATACATGCGCCCCCACCAGCTGCAAACTCCTTGACCTTACCGATAATGGTCTGGTAGTCCTGGTGGTGGAAAGGGGTGTACTCTTCCTTGACGTTCTCGTCCGGAACACCCTTTGACTTCAGGTAGGCCTTCAGCACCTTGTTCGCCGTCCTGGGGAAGACATAGTCGGTCCCGAGGAGGTAGAACTTCTTGGAGCCAACCTCGTTTATCATGTACTCGGCAGCAGGAACGAGCTGTTGGTTCGGACTCGCAGCGGTGTAGAAGACGTTCAGTGACTGCTCTTCACCCTCGTACTGAACGGGGTAGAACAACAACTGGTTGTATTCTTCAAAGACCGGCAGGCAGGACTTGCGGCTTACCGAGGTCCAGCAACCGAAGGTGACCGCCACCTTGTGGGTGTTGATCAGTTCTTTCGCCTTCTCAGCGAAGAGGGGCCAGTTACTGGCAGGGTCGACCACTACGGGATCGATCTTTTTGCCCAGGATACCGCCCTTGGCGTTGATCTCTTCGGCGGCCATCAGGACGACGTCCCTGAGAGACGTCTCGGAAATCGCCATGGTTCCCGAAAGAGAGTGCAGGATACCGATCTTAACGGTATCGGCGGCCGCGGGAGCTTCCTTCGCAGGAGCTGCCGTTTCAGGGGCCACTGGCTTTTCAGGAGCGGGTTCCGCTGGCTTCTCAGCAGGAGCAGGCTCCGCTGGCTTCTCAGCAACAGGCTCTGCCGGCTTCTCAGGAGCAGCCGTCTCTTCGACATCAGGAGCGGGGGCTGCCCCACCTGCCGCATCTTCACCACCTTTACCACAACCGTAAACACCGAGTACCAATCCCAAGAGGACTGCAAGGAAGATCCTCCGCATAGCTAACTCCTTTATTTTAAAATACTTACGAAACCTAACCCGAAAAACACAGACACAGTATTCCTACAGGCGCACATTTGGACCTAAATGGCGCTAAAAACAACTCCCCAGGACGCTTCCGGTTTCACCCGGACAAACCCACGATCAGAACTGGAACTGCGCTCCGATGGAGATGGTGCTACCGCTGTTATCAACAGGACTTGCGATAGTACCGCCATCAATGCCATCCCAGTCACTGTATTCAAGGGTGAGACTGGCATTGTGCCCATCGATCACGTGCTGGACTCCAATGGCGAATTCATCGCCGCGCACACCATCGGTTACCAACCTGATGAAGGGACGAATCTTGCCGCTGATGGGTCCAAGAGCGACCTCGTTATTGAGCAGAATAGCTGCGAAGATGCTGATCGAATCGGCA
>JAYGDV010000126.1:0-2164 GCA_046582735.1 Planctomycetota bacterium | reverse complement strand
TCAGGCTCTAAGAAACCTTATTTAACAGCCCTGGAGACGGGAAATGACTGATTACGCACTGATGAACCACCTGCTCTACATAGGTGAAGCAGATGCCGTCAGAGAGATGACTGAGAAGGCCCTCGAAGAGGGACTCGATGTGGATGACATCCTCCAGAAAGGCCTCATCGCCGGAATGAGTGTCGTTGGAGAGGATTTCAAACACAACCGTCTCTACGTTCCCCAGGTGTTGATCGCCGCACGGGCGATGAAGGCCGGCTTGGCGATTCTCAAACCCCTGCTGAGCCTGTCGGCAGAGACCGCCTCCCGAGGTACGATCGTCATGGGTACGGTCAAGGGCGACCTCCACGACATCGGCAAGAACCTCGTCTGCATGATGGCAGAGGGAGCAGGCTTCACGATGATCAATCTCGGCGTAGACACCTCGGCTGATGACTTCCTCCAGGCAGCGAAAGAGAACAACGCCGGCATCATCGGCATGAGCGCCCTGCTTACCACCACCATGCCCTATATGAAAACCGTGATCGATGCTTTCAAGCAGGAAGGACTCGATGAGATCATGATGTGTATTGGAGGGGCCCCGGTGAGCGAAATGTTCGCCGAAGAAATCGGAGCAGATGGCTACGCAGCAGATGCATCGAGCGCAGTGGATCTCTTCAAGGAGATCTACCCCGCCGCCGCGGGCGCCTGAGACCATGTCCCTGGAAATCAAAGTCAACGGCAAGAGCTTATCGGCGCAAAGTGGCGCAAGCATCTTCGAATGCTCTGAAGAGCTCGGCGTGCACGTCCCCACCTCGTGCAATAAAAACGGTAAGTGCAGGGAGTGCATTGTCGAGATTACCGCTGGCGCTGAACTGCTCTCGGATCTCTCGAGCGAGGAGGAACATCTCGGGGGCGGTTTTCGCCTGGCCTGCCGGGCGCGCCTGAATGCTGATTCAGGTTCTGTCAACTGCCACACGATGCGGCGGGCCAAAATGCGCATAGAAGAATCCGGGTGGAAGATGACCACGAAGAAAATACTCGCCCCGGCCGTCACCCGCGAGGGTAACTGCGTGCTGATCGATGGAGAGCCCTTGACTGAAGCCCCCGGCCCCCTCCTGGGTATAGCTCTCGACCTGGGCACCACCACTGTCGTGCTCAGGCTCCTTGACCTCGAGTCTGGAAAACAGGTGGACGCCGCCTCTTTCGAAAACCCCCAGCGCTTCGGCGGCAGTGACGTCATGGCACGCATCCAGTACGACAGCGACCATCGCGGACGGCTTCTCCAGCGCACCCTGCTCTCCTACCTGGCCCACTGCATCGAAGATCTCGACTGCGACCCGGCGACGATCTACGAGATCATCGTGGCTGGCAATACAACCATGCGCGACCTGCTCTTCGGACTCGACGTCAGCTCGATCGGCCAGCGCCCCTACCAATCAGTCACCGAGCATGAACTCCGCAACGGCCTGAGAGAATCTACCCGGATAGAATCAACCGCGAAGAAACTCCGGCTACCCACCTGCCCCCAGGCGCGAATCGTCGGCCTGCCGCTGGTGAGCGGCCATGTAGGAGCGGACGCGGCCGCCTGTCTCCTGGCGGTCGACCTCGCAGACTCCGAGGGCCTCACCGCCATCATGGATATCGGGACCAATACCGAGTTGATCGTCAACTGTGAAGGCCGGCTGCTTGCGTCATCCTGTCCTGCAGGGCCAGCCTTCGAAGGTGGGGCCATCAGCTGCGGCATGCCCGGGCTGGAGGGCGCCATTGAGAGCGTTCGGATTGACGAGGAAGGCAACCTGGGCTACGAAGTGATCGGCGACTCTACCCGGGCCGATGGAATCTGTGGCTCTGGCCTTGTCGAACTCCTTGGAGAATTACTGCGAAAGGGACGGATGGACCACCTCGGCCGGCTCGTAAACGAGGCCGATCGTTTCGAGGTGGCGGAAAGCGGCTCCGTCTACCTGAGCGAGGAGGATATCAGCCAGCTGGCGCAGGCCAAGGGAGCTAATGTCGCAGGACTGGAGATCGTGATGAAAAACCTGGGAAGATCCTGTCAGGATCTCGACCGCTTCTATCTCGCCGGGGGCTTCGCAAGCAGGCTCGATCTCAATTCGGCGCGCCGCATCGGACTGATTCCAGATCTTCCAGATGAAAAGATTATCCGGATCGGCAATGCCGCGAT
>JAYGDV010000132.1:0-6299 GCA_046582735.1 Planctomycetota bacterium | reverse complement strand
GGCCCGAGATCGAGGGCACCGCGTTCCTCTTTGAAAACTCTGCCATCTTCGATATGCGGGGAGATAACGACAACGATGGGATCTACCTGCACGACCAGAACGCCGGGCAGGAAATCCGCCTCAGCGGCTGTATCGTCGGCGGCGGCGATGACGATGCCATCGACACCCTCGGCAGCGACGTGACGATCGAGGACTGCATCGTGCGGGACTTCGCCGACAAGGGCATCAGCCTCTACCATGAGGACATCACGATCCGCCGCTGCCTGGTCGTCGGCAACGACATCGGCATCTCCTGCAAGACCCACGACGACGAGGGAGCCAGCATCATCATCGACCACGTCACAGTCATCGGTAACCGCATTGGCATCGAGAGCCGCAACCGGGATGACGAAGATGATGCCGAGATTAACTTCACCATCACCAACTCGATCATTCGCCCGGGAGACGGCGAGGACCCCTCCACCATCAGAACGGACTACGAACCCGATTTCTTTACCATCCGCTACTGCAACCTGGGACAGGAACTCGCCGGCGCCAGGGGTGAAAACAACCAGGTCGAAGGCCCCCTCTTTGCCGATGAGGGAGGCCATGACTTCCGTTTAGCACCCGGCTCTCCCTGCATCGATGCCGGTGACCCTGACTCTGAGCCCGATCCGGATGGAACCCGCGCCGATCTCGGCTACCGTCCCTACACCCGGGTGGAGGCCCTGGAAACGCTTTTCGTACGCGGCGAAGCCAATGGCGATGGCGCCACCGACATCACCGACGCGGTCAAGGTGCTCTCCTATCTCTTCGCCAGCGGTGAGCTGACCTGCATCGCAAGCGCCGACAGTAACGATGATGGCAGTGTCGATATCACCGATGGGATCTACCTGCTCTCCTGGCTCTTCTCAGGAGGGAACGCCCCTCCGCCGCCCGCAGCGGAATGCGGAGGAGACCCGACAGCCGATGGTCTTGATTGCACCCGGTTCGCCGCCTGCCCCTAGGGATCCTTTTTATTCCTGCGCCCCCGGGCCTTTCCTGAGCACCTCGACAATCGAAGAGTTGTCCAGGTCGCCGAGGCCTTCATCGACACCCCGCTCAAGGAGCTCCCTGTGCAGGCGGGAAAGGGGCAGCTGCGCATCGACACCCCGGCCGAGCTCGAGGATCAACTCCACGTCCTTGAAATGCTGGACCAGGCGGGCCTCGGGGTCGTAATCACCTTCCACCATCTTCCTGCCCTTGAGCTCGAGAGCACGGGAATGACCCGGCCCCGAACGCAGAACCTCGAGAAGGTGGGCGGGAGAAACCCCCGCCTTCTCCGCCAGGCTGACCGCCTCGGCCAGCACCAGCCGGTTCAGGCCGACAACCAGGTTCGATACCAGCTTCATCCTCGAACCGGAACCAACCTCGCCGAGATGGAAAACCACTGGCGAGAGCACATCGAGAAGACCGGTGGCCTGCCCGAGAGCCTCCCGGGAAGCACCCACCAGGAGAGCCGCCTCCCCACGCTCAAAAAGCCTGGAGGAGCCGCTGACCGCTGCCTCGACAAAGGCGATTCCCGCCGCGGCCAGCCGCGCAGCAACAGCCTCACTGCGCAGGGGATCACCGGTCGTGCAATCAACCACCAGCTCGATGCTCCGGTCACGGGCCTCGAGGAGGCTGGCGCACACATCTTCCACTTCGCAGGAACCCGGCAGGCAGAGAACGACACTGCCCACCCTCACCGCGAGTTCACCCGGTGAGCCGGCCGACTCAATACCGAGTTCCGCGCAGCGGCCGGGATCCAGATCGAGCCCGATGACCTCAAGGCCACCAGCGAGCAACCGGCGGGCAATCGCCGAGCCGAGGAGTCCCAGGCCGGCAACTCCGACCGGTTTATCAGCCGTGCTGGACATGTTTCTCCTCTGCCTCTTGAAGAGCCGGGGCACTGACACCTTCATGACTGTCATGCCAGAGAGCGCAGCGATCCTTTACCAGGATCGCCTGGGGAGACTGGTGGCGCACATCAAGCACCTCCGCCAGCTCGAGAGACACGGGACGGTCCTCCACCAGCAGGACCATCACGCAGTGGATCCCCCTGCCTCCGGCCCCTTCGGCATATTCGAGGAACTCCCTGTGCGCGAAGGTACTGATCGAGCAGCGCGTGCTGTGTTTGAATACCATCACGGGCTGCTCAACGGAAAGCTCCAGCAGGGCGGAAAGCTCCGCGCTGCTCTTCAATCCGGCAAGATCCACGTTATCGGTCATGGAAACCTGGTTCTTTCTTAAGCCACTCGGACATATTGACTTGGAGGCCTGAGAATAAGGCAGGAGGCTGCTTATTTCCACCGCGGGGTTATGATGGGAAGGTTCCCTGCCATTTTGCCTTTCACGGCAGAGCCTCCCACACGCGATAATCGCGGGAAGCCCCGTGTTCCAGTCAGCAAGCATAGGCCTTCCCCGGCGCCATGAAACTCAAAGCAGAGACATTCAGAATCCTACTCCTCCTGGGACTGTTTTATCCCTGGATGCTCCAGGGCCAGGAAGCGCCAAGAAAAGAAAAAGGCCTCGAGCTCCGGTTAACCGAGACAAAAGGTACTTCTCCCGAAAACCTCCTGAACAGGGTCCAGGAACTCGCCGCCGGGCTTAGTGAAGAAACCCCGAGAGAGCTCGACAAAACACTGCGAGATGAAAACTTTTTCGAGAGGAGTGAAGAATACCGCTTCGTTGCCGCCGCGCTGGCGCTGGACCCGAAACGGACTCCCGAGCTGCGCCGGATCGCCCTGACCGCCGCGCTGGTGCTCTCGCGCAAGGCCACCAACAGCGAAATCCGCCTGCTGGCAATACGCCTCCTTGGTGAGAGCGGGGACATCGACCGGGTCAAGAGGACCCTGGCCGGCCTGCTGGATGAAGCCTCCGCGAAGGACAACCCCCGCCTGCTCATCGCTGCCAGCCTCGCCCTCGAACGCCTTGATAACACCGGCTCACGGCTTCCCCTGCTGCGCCTCGTTCACGATACCAGCCGGAGCTTCGAGATTCGCTCCGAGGCAGCACTCGCGATCGGACGCATGAGCCCACGCGGGGCGCTCGACCCCATCGTGCTGGCCTTCATCAGGAAGCTCAGCAGTGAGCCGAGCGAGCGCGGCGCCCTCGCCCGGCTTCTCTTTGAGCGGGCGGCGAGGCTCAACGGCCAGGCGCCCGACCTCATCGACCAGCTCGAAAAGCTGCAGCGCGAAAATAAACAGCTCGCCAGGCGAATCAGGGATCTCGAGGTCAAGCGCCGGGAGGTGCAGGGCGACGCGCTCGAAGAGTTCATCGAGATGCTCCGCGGAGAGTTCGTCGACCCGGCGGAGATCAACGTCAAGGAGCTCGCCTCAGAAGCCTTCAAGGCCCTGGTCAGCAAGCTCGATTTCTCTACCTTCCTCTCCCCGGCTGCTCTCGACCGGGCGCGCAGAAGAAGTTCCGGCCGGCAGCTCGGGCTCGGGGCTGAATTTTTCAAGGTCGGCAGGCTCTCGCCCCTCATCGTCGCCAGGACCTTTGCCCGCAAAGGCGCCACCGGTGCCCGCAAGGGGCTGCACGTAGGCGACCGGGTCGTTACCCTGGCCGGAGAGTCGACCATTGGCCTGGGAGCTGAAGACATCCGCAGGATCCTGGGCGACCAGGAGCCCGGCGAGCCTGTCCAGGTCGAGATCGATCGCTGGGGACAATCCGACACCCTCAACATCGTGATCCGGCATAAGCCGGTTGAAATCCCGCCCCTCTTCTCCGAGCTCCTGCCCGGGGCCATCGCCTATATCCGCATACCCCGGTTCAGCTCAAATACTTCCGCTAAGCTCAAGGAGGTCGTCAAAGACTTCGGCGAACGCAGCGGCGGCCTGCAAGGTATCGTTCTCGACCTCCGCGGCAACAGTGGAGGGCTCCTTGAGGAGGCGGTCAAGGTGGTCGATCTCCTCGTGGATGACCCCGGCCCCCCGATCGTCTCCCAGGTTTCCGGCGGCGGACGGCCCGGCAGGGAATTCCCCGCCACCGCCGGCCGGCTCATCTCCTGCCCGGCGGTCGTCCTCGTTAACCGCTGGTCGGCAAGCGCCTCCGAGGTCGTTGCCGGGGCCCTGCAGGATTTCGGCAGGGCCAGCATCGTCGGGACGACCACCTACGGCAAGGGAGTCTCCCAGCAGCGGCTCGAGGTCCCCGAGAGCGTCAACCGCCTCGTTGGCGGCAAGGCGTCCGTGCAGCTGGCGAATTTCTACCTGCAGCTGCCATCGGGGCGGCGCTTCCACGGACCCCGGGACTCACGGGGAAGACCCGTGGCGGGCAGTCGCGGCGGGATCACTCCCGGCATCAGCATCGCCAACCCGCTGGAGAAGCTCGCCAGCTGGGAACAGGACGAGCTGCTTCGGGTGCAATACTCCAACGAGCTCTACGACTACCTCAACATCCACTACGAGCACCTGGGCTATCTCTGGCAGGAGGCCCCGCGGGATCTCATCGCCCCTGAGAATTACCCGGAGTTCGCCCTGCTCTACAGCTCCCTGGCCACCAGCCTCGGCGAAAACCAGGTCAGCGCCGCCCTCCACCGCCTGCTCCATCGGAAGATCGAGGATGAGCAGCAGGCCGAGCTCCCCCACGTCATGCACGCCGACCTCCAGCTGCAGGCCGCCATCGAAAGCCTGGGAATCAGTACCGGAACCCACCCGGCCTATGCCAAATGGCTGCCGGATGAGGTACGGGACTGACGAAGCGGCCTCCCCGGCAGCTCCTCAGCGGCCGAGGCCCTTCGGCAGGCCGGTTTCAGGATCCAGCTTTGCCTTGACCTCGGGGTCGATTAGATCCCATACCTGCACAGAACCGTCAGTTGACAGCACGATCAGGACTCCCTCGTGATGACTGCAGGCTGCCAGGGGGGCCGCTTTGCCGGTGGGCATGCGTTGTACATTGGCCCAGACGTAATCGGGAACAACCCCTTCAGACGAAACGGAGTCCAGCTCTGACGCCGGACATTTTAAAACCTCAGGGGAGAGATTCTCTCCATGACTGGATTTCAGGAGGAGGTTGAGTGAGGCCTGGTTCCTGTTGAGCCCAGCAGACTCAGCCAGGGGGAACCCTTTCTTCTCGACTGCGTAACCGAAGGCGGCAGAGTAGATCTGCTTCAGGTTGTTGGTGCACTTGATTTTCCAGGCTTCAGCCCTGCCGCGACCGAGCGCGCCGAGGCTGGGAACGAGTGTCTCCTGGGCTTTTTTCTGCAGTTTGGCGATCTCTTCCTCATTGAGCGTAAAGGCGATGACAACGTTCTTGCCGGCGCTTTTCGGCGTCAGCTTGCCCATCAGGCCGATCGCATCCGGGCCGAGCACCTGCATCGCCATCAGCGTCAGGCCGCCGATCTGCATACCGAGGGTCCTGGCCGTATTCTCGGCATCCGCGGCGCTCGGCGAGGCGCCGACCACCCTGACCGCCAGCTCCTTGCCGTTCATATCAAGGTTCACCATCGCCCCCTCCAGCTTGATCGCCGGACCGGAAGCTCCGCCGGGGCCCGGCCCGCCGCCGCCCATCGCTTTCTTGATCTCATCCGGGAAAGAAAAAGCTCCCCACAGGGCGGCATCGCTTGAAAAGCCATTCGTCAGGCTGGTGAGCATTTCGTTAGAAGCGATGGATTTACCCTCGCCGCGGCTGAGAGCGGCCACCTTGCGGAAGTAGGTGTCCTGGGCCACGAGCGCCCGCTTGTCGGAGAGGAAAGCAAAGTAGAGCGGCTTCCCCCCGGTCTCCTTCAGGGTATAGCCGGCCAGGCCTTCCATCTCTTCGGGCTCACCACTTTCAAGAGCTCCCCCCTCTACAAGTGCCGCGATGATCTTCGGCTGATCCTCAAATGTCCCTTCAAAGAGAAACATGATTTGATCATCGCCCCCCCCGAGGTCCGTCGAGGGTGTCCCGGCAAAGAGGACTCTCTGAACATTTTTAAGCGGATCGAGCGCTTTCACCAGGGCCACGATCTCCGGTGGAGGCGCTTCCCCGACCAGCTTGCCGATGCTCAGCAAGGGTCCCTCGGGAGTGGAAGGTATTTTCTCCCCGGTAACGCTTTCAAATGCCCGGACAAGACCGGGAACGTTCGCCCCCGCCACCAGCAGCGCCTCGGCCGGAATCAGGGCGGCCGCTGAATCGGAGCTGACCTGCGGCTTTCCGCCGCTGTTACAGGCCGAAAGAGCGACAAGAAGCAGAGCGCAGACCAGGGCGACGGGGCACTTGCCGCGGGTGGAGAAATTTCTCGCGGAGCTCATGGCCCCCATTGCATCAGATATCATCAAGGTCAAGGGGATCATCCTCCCCTCCTCCATCTTTTTCCTCAG
>JAYGDV010000440.1:0-2972 GCA_046582735.1 Planctomycetota bacterium | reverse complement strand
TCTTTCAGCACGACTGAAACAGCATGAAATTTCTCCGAAACTCCATCCCGTGACCGTGGAAAGAAAGAACTTCGGTCCGCGTTCTTTCCTGTACAAAACGACAAGACTTTAAGTCGTTGCGTACGTTTTGCAAAAGTATTTTTTTCAGGTAAACCGCTTCCAACGGAGGACTTCCGGACACAGGCGAAGTACTCCATCTCCAGCAGCCTTTTCAGACGGCGGAATTGATCTCCTCGATCGCCTTTCGGTTAAGCGAAACCGCCCGGAACTCGATGGCAAATGCAGCCAGGTTCACCCCGAGTGCGAGCAATACGAAAGCCAGATGAATCCACCACCCTCCAACCTGTCGAAGCGGCATCTCCGCCCCTTCTGGCACCCCAGGACCCGGAATCAACCTGCTGTGAACCTCCGCACCGAGCAGCGCGGCTACGATAATCAGCAGGGTTGCAAAACACGCCCACGGGAATACCCGCTTCTTCAGCCGCCGGGTGAGGGAAGTATATTTGCCACCCTGGTCGTCTTCATCTACAGCTTCGCGAATATCCATCCCGGTACCGATCAGGTAGAAGATGACCAGTACATGCGTAAATATAAGCAGAACGGCCGCCAGCATCCCGGCCAGCAGATGGTGGCTGATTGAAGCCGCATCGCCCAGCCCCAGGCCGAGAATGAATGAGTAGCCCAGTGCAACGGCATCCAGGAGGATCAGGGTAAACAGGATCTGGGGCATTGCAGACGGCCTTCCTGGTTAATTATCGCGCGGAACCGCCAGCATGCGCTCCAGGCTGAGTCGGGCCCCCTCGACAACCTCGTCCTCAACCAGCACCTCGAACACATCCTCCTGGAGAGCCCGCCTGATCTGGGGAAGGTCAATCATCTTCATGTAGGGGCAATGCAGGCGGCAACCGATACAGCCATCTGCCATGACAAACTCTTTGTCCGGATAGGCCTGGCGAAGTCGATAAACCAGGGCCCACTCGGTAGCGACGATAAAGGTGGCCACATCGGGATGCCTGGCAACGGCATCGAACATCCCGGCTGTCGAGCAGATCTCATCAGCCAGTTCGAGAACATCTTCACGGCACTCCGGGTGGGCAATAATCACCGCCTCCGGATGAGACCTGCGGCTCTTATCAAGACTCGCCTCGCGCAATACGTCATGAGTCGGACAAACCCCATCGTAGATCACCACGTCCTTTTCCGGCAGCTGCTTTGCTACCCAGCTTCCCAGGTTGCGGTCCGGGGTAAACAGGATCTTGTCATTTTCAAGACTGCGAACCACTGAGACCGCATTACCGGAGGTGCAGCAAATATCCGACAAGGCCTTCACCTCGGCGCTCGAGTTGATATAGGTCACCACATCGCGCCCGGGGTACCGGGATTTCCAGTCCTCGAGCGATTCAGGGCTGATGGAATCAGCGAGGGAGCAACCGGCGGCAAGATTGGGAAGAAGAACCTTCTTCTGTGGGTTGAGAACCTTTGCGGATTCCGCCATGAAATGGACTCCGCAGAAAACAATCCTCTCGGCCTCTGTCTTCGTCGCCTTCATCGCCAGGGCGAGGGAATCCCCCAGCTCATCGGCAACCTCCTGGACGGCCGGAAGCTGGTAGTTGTGAGCCAGGATTACTGCATTGCGCTCGCGGGCAAGGGACCGGATTTCTTCCTGGAGCTCCCTGACCTCAGCGAGATCATCCCCCGCCACGTTCCAGGGAGCAGGGGTCTCAAACGATGTAAGGGATACGGTGGTCGGTTCGCCTGTCATGATTCACCATCCTCGATCGATTCCCGGCCGGCAATTCTCGCGCCCGGTTGCGGCTGCACCGCCTCGGTACCGCCCGGAAAGATTCTCCAGAACTCTTTTTTTAAAAGGTTCGTAATCGTCGAACTCTTTGAAAACCCGTGGTACTGAGCAACAGCCCCGAGCATTTCGATTTCCTGCTCACTTGCAGTAAAGCTGCGAACTATTTTCATAGGATTACCTTACCTGCGCCTGTGGATTTGGAATGGACGGGATTTACCAGCCGGGTCCCCGTTTATTCACGACGATCGCGAATTCAGATAAATACTATGTATTTTATATATAGTTTTACAATAGGAAAATAGCGTTTATCGGAAAGTATCGACCTGCCTGCCGCCCAGGTAAAAGGGAATTAAAAATTACATAACTATATTATTCATAGTAATTTAATTACTTTGTGAAAAAAATCACAAAAACGAGCTTGAAGCATTGAAGCCTACGAATTAATTTACCGACACAAGGTCAGTGAAATCCGGGAGATTCCGGCCTCTTTCAGATCCACCTCATGAAGTGAACAGTGTATGCCGTTTTCCCCCTTCCTCTTTGACCTGAGACAGTTCAGTAAGAAGACCCTTGCCGGCAGCGACGGATTAAGACGATGACTACGATTGCAGCGCATTCAAGCTATCTTGAGCAATACCTTCCAGTGGCGGTATACATCGTCATCGTTATCTTGACGGGAGTCGCCATGCTCGGACTCTCTGTCCTGCTTGGGCCGAAGAATAAGATCGCCGGCAAAGGCACCCCCTATGAATGCGGTGTCCCCCTCCTGGGAGAAACCCGCCAGCGCTTCTCCATTCGGTTTTACCTCGTTGCGATCCTCTTTGTCCTCTTCGACATAGAGACAGTATTCCTGATCCCCTGGGCTGTAACCTACAAGGAGCTGCTGGGCAGCATGGGCTGGGTGGTGATCGCTGAGATGCTTGTTTTCATTGGCATCCTCTTTACCGGTTACATTTACGCCTGGAAGCGAGGAGGCCTCGAGTGGGACTAGAGAAACTGCTCGGTGAAAACATCATCACCACCTCGGTCAACTCGCTGGCAAAGTGGGCCCGCAAAAACGCTCTCTGGCCGATGCCCTTCGGCACGGCGTGCTGTGCGATCGAGATGATGGCGACCCTCTCCGGGCGCTTTGACATGTCGCGATTCGGCGCGGAGGTGATTCGTTTTTCCC
>JAYGDV010000434.1:0-9889 GCA_046582735.1 Planctomycetota bacterium | reverse complement strand
GTAGCTGGTCCCGCTTCGGACTCCTCCTCCTGCCAACCACACGGAGAAGCACCTGGGATGATGGTCGCGGCCGAAGTTGTCTGAGAGTTTCCCCTGGCAGTAGTTGGTACGACCAAACTCCCCTCCCCAGATCACCAGGGTGTCTTCGAGGAGCCCCCTGCGCTTGAGGTCCATTACGAGGGCTGCGGATGCCCTGTCGGTTTCCTTGCACTGCCCGGCTAATCCTTTGGGCAGCCCGCCGTGCTGGTCCCACCCGGGATGGTAGACCTGGATAAACCGGACACCACGCTCAGCAAGCCTCCGGGCCATGAGACAGTTCGCTGCGAAGGTCCCGGGCTTGCGGGATTCTTCTCCGTATTCCTTGTAGATATAGTCAGGCTCTGCCGAGAGGTTCGTCACCTCCGGGATCGAGGTCTGCATCTTGAATGCCATCTCGTACTGGGCGATCCGCTCTTCGATTGCGGGGTCGGAATTGTTGCTGAGCTCGGCCTGGTGAAGATCCTTCAGGCGGTCAAGCATCAGACGGCGGTTGCCGTTGTCGATACCCGGAGGATTGTTGAGATAGAGGACAGGGTCCCCGCCGGAGCGGAAGCGAACACCCTGGTAGCGGGAGGCGAGGAAACCGCTTCCCCACAGCCTGGTGAGCAGCGGCTGGCCGCCCTTGTTCTTTGTCACCAGGACGACAAAGGAGGGCAGCTCGGCGTTCTCGGTGCCGAGGCCATAGCTCAGCCAGGCTCCCATGCTCGGGCGACCCGGGAATTGTGAACCTGTCTGCAGAAAAGTGACACCGGGGCCATGATTGATGGCCTCGGTGTACATGCTCCGCACCACACAGATCTCGTTGGCGATCTTTGATGTATGGGGGAGCAGCTCGCTCATCCAGGTCCCGTTTTCTCCATGCCGGGAAAACTTGAAGGGGCTTGAAACCAGCGGCAGGCTTGCCTGGTTGCCGCTCATCGCGGTCAGGCGCTGGCCCTTACGGATTTCATCAGGCAGCTCCTTGCCCTGCATTTTTTTGAGCATCGGCTTGTGATCGAAGAGGTCCATCTGTGATGGGCCGCCGCTCTGGAAAAGGTAGATGATTCGCTTGGCCCTGGCGGGTAAGTGAGTAGCGGGCAGGATTCCCCCGGCGCCGGATTTCTCATTGGCGCGCAGCAGGTCGGTGAGGGCGATGGAGCCGAGTCCCATACCGAAGCGTTCGAGAAAACGCCGTCTGCTCATACCGAGGAAAGAGTCGTAGCCCGTGCAGGTACCAGGTTTCATGGTGTTATATTACCTCTTCATAACAGCTTCGTCGAAGTTCAGGAGCACATTTGCCACGGCCCCGATGGCTGCCAGCCGGGCAGGCACGAGGTTCTTATCAGCGGCGGCATCGCCAGTCTTGAGAAAGGCCTTCGCGTTTTCGGGATTCGACTCGAAGAATTTGAGCTGCTCAGCGTGCAGCCGCCCGAGGATTTTCCTCTCATTTTCTCCAGGGCGTCTGCTCGTCAGGGTCCGGAACATCTCCGTCAGCATCGCGGCGCTGTTGTTGCCGTGTTTTTTCAGGAGCCGCTGGCCGAGAATCCTTGCAGCTTCAACCAGCTGGGGATCATTCATGAGTACGAGGGCCTGCAGTGGCGAGGCGGTTCTTTCCCGCCGGACCGTACACACCTCGCGCTTGGAGGCATCCAGCGACATCATCACCGGGGCAGGGGCTGTACGTTTCCAGAAAGTGTAGAGGCTGCGGCGGTAGAGCCCCTCTCCCTTGTCACGTTTCAGTGGCTTGAAGGAGACTGTTACCTCGTAGGGGCGAACCGGCGCGCCCCCGACCTTCCGAACCAGGAGGCCGCTGGCTGCCAGGGCATTGTCCCTGATCGCCTCGGCAGGGAGCCTGTAGCGCGGCCCCCTTGCAAGCAGGGAATTCTCGGGATCTTTCTCGAACAGCTCCGAGGAGCAGCGTGAATCCTGGCGGTAGGTAGCGGAGGTGACCATGGTCCTGACGAGATCCCGGATATCCCAGCCGCTGTCGATAAATCTCAGTGACAGCCAGTCAAGCAGGGCCGGATGACTGGGTGACTCTCCCTGGCTGCCGAAATCCTCGGTAGTCCTTACCAGGCCGCGGCCAAAGCACATCTGCCACAGGCGGTTGACCATCACCCTCGAGGTGAGGGGGTGATCGCGGGCGGTGAGCCAGCGGGCAAGTCCCAGGCGGTTTGCCCCGTCCTTTTCTTTCATCGCGGGGAGCACAGCGGGTGTCCCCGCCTCTACCGGCACCCCGGGTTTATTGTAGGCTCCGCGGACAAGAAGATGCGTCTGGCGGACCTTGCCATCTTCTTTCATCACCATGATCTCAGTGGTGCCGTTGATGATATTGTTATGCGCTTCGCGCAGGGAGCGGACCTTCCCCAGGTCTTTTTTCCAGGTCTCATCCGCGGTGTAAAGGTAGTACTCGCGGAGTTGTTCGGTCAGCCTCTTGCTGAGGTCTTTTGCCGGCTTCGCCAGGGCCTGCTGGAGGCTTTTTCCATCGTGTACCTGTGCGACCTCCAGGGATGAGAGCTCACGGTTGAACACCTGGAACTCATCAACGAGGCCTCCGGAGAACCCCTTGTCGCGGAAGCGCGCACCGATGGTGATGGTCTTGCGGCCGCCGCCGCCGGTGATGTTCTTGAAGAGGTTGTCACGCACGATCTCGCAGTCTGCGTGAACGCCGTTGAGGAAGAGCCGGGCACCATCAGCCCGGCTGGACCCATCGTAGGTGATGGCGACGTGCACCCACTTGTTGACCTCGAACGGGGCCCGGGTACGAATACGCAGCGCATTGCCCGGCCAGAAATGAATCAGTGAGAAGCTCAGCTTGCCTTCCTCGAGAAGGAGCTGGTAACCGCGGCTGCCGGCATCCGTCCAGGCCTGGGACCTGTGGAATACGATGGCCCTGTCCTTGACCGCGGGAGTTTTCATCCAGAGGGCGAATGAGAAGGAGTCCGAACGCCGGAAGTTACCCTGCTTGAGGTGGTATTCGTCATCTCCACTGAGCCGGATGGCTTTACCTTTGACTCCTTCTACGCTGGCATTTGCGCCACCTTTATGCCCCTCGAAGTCCTGGTGCTCGACTCGCCCGGGGATTGCAGGTTCTGCAGGTCTGGCGGTGAGCCACCTGTCGAATTCCCCTCTCCTTGCGGCTGGGATTTTCGCGAGATCTTCTTCAGCCCGGGTGATCTTTTCAGCTGCATCAGCGATCTTCTGTTTGTGAGCCCGGGGGGCGTAGAGGAGGGTCGGTGTCGGCACTGAACCGGTGAAATAGGCGTAGAGGCCGAACTCATCGATATTGTTGAAGAAGGCGAAGAGCTTGTAATATTCCTTCTGGGTCAGTTGGTCGTATTTATGATCATGGCAGCGTGCGCATTCGAGGGTCAACCCGAGGAAGGCCGTGGCGAAGGTATGGGTTCGGTCGGCCACGTACTCGACCCGGAATTCTTCCGGGGTGCTGCCACCCTCTACCTTCTGGGAGTGGAGGCGGTTGAAGGTCGTGGGCAGGATCTCTTCATCGGTGGCGTTCGGGAGCAGGTCGCCTGCAAGCTGCAGGGTGATGAATTCATCGTAGGGGATGCCCCTGTTGAAGGCATTGACCACCCAGTCCCGCCAGGGCCAGACGAAGCGGTCCCGGTCTACCTGGTAGCCGTAGGTGTCTGAGTAGCGCGCTACATCGAGCCAGTCCGAGGCCATTCGCTCTCCATAGGCGGGAGATGAAAGGAGGCGGTCGACCAGTTTTTCATAGGCAGCGGGGTTCCTGTCTTTGATGAACGCGTCAATCTCGGCGAGGGTGGGGGGGAGACCTGTCAGGTCGAAGCTCAGTCTTCGGATCAGCTTTTCCCGGCCGGCCTCCGCCGCGGGTTTTATTTCCGCCTCCTGCAGTCGGTGGCGAATGAAATTGTCGATGGCATTGTGCCCCCGGTTTTTTTCTTCGAGGGCAGGAACGGTTGTCTTCTCAAGCGACCTGAAGGCCCAGTGTCCGCTCCAGGATGCTCCCTGCTCGATCCAGGCCCGGATCAGCTCAATCTCACTCTCTTTCAATTCCAGCTTCGATTTTGGCGGGGGCATTCGCTCCCCTGCTTTTTTCGCGGTGATTCGATTGTAGAGCTCGCTTTGGGCGGGTTTTCCTCCAACCACCGGTTTTTTGCCTTCATGGTCGTCATAGAGACCGTTTTTCAGATCCAGCCGCAGGTCAGCTTTGCGTTTGTTCTCGTCCGGCCCGTGGCAGGGATAGCAGTTGTTGGAGAGGATCGGGCGGATGTCGCGGTTGAAATCGATACGTTTCTGCAGGGGAGCTCCAAAGGTCTCTGCCTGCAGGAAGGAGATCAGCAGAACCAGGGTAGCGCTCAGAAGGTACAGGTTCCGGAAGTTCATGCGGTCCTCTCTACTCAACCGATTGAAAGCCTGCTCAGAAACTCCTGTATTGAGGAATCAACTGCCCATGATTTTCTTACAGTCTGCCCATCAATTCC
This sequence comes from Planctomycetota bacterium, assembly GCA_046582735.1. Classification (GTDB taxonomy): domain Bacteria; phylum Planctomycetota; class UBA8108; order UBA8108; family UBA8108; genus UBA8108. The sequence continues at coordinate 5,408 of JAYGDV010000434.1, read as the reverse complement.
ATACTTCCTCGGACCAGGGAGCAGATCATTTGCCCGGGGCTGGTTGATGGTCAGTTTCCAGCGGGTTTGCAGGGAACTATGGGCGCCTTGGTCTTTTTCCGGACAGGTTTCTTCGTATAGAGGGCATCGGCGGGAAGTTTCTGCTTCTTGATCGAGGGTCCTTCCCAGGAAACGGAGAATTGTTCATCTCCGGCGGCTTCGAAATAGCTGGCGGTGAGCGGGTAGAAGCCGGCCTTGAGCTTGATGGCACCAGAGGCTTCGGTGTAGGCATGGAGGCCGTTGTTGTCAACGAGCACCCGGTCCCCGATCACCAGCCTGCTTCCATCGTCGGAGCCGCAGTAGAAGGTGTAGACTCCTTCCCGGGGCACCCGGATAAACCCCCGGAAGCGTAATCCGAAGTGGTCCTTCCCTGCGAGGTTTGCCGGGATAGAAAGAGACTTTGCTTTCCCCTTTTCGGCAATATCGAGCTTGTCGAAATCCGGCAGGTTGTCCCATTTTCCCTTGTAGTTCTGGTACTGAAGGCCGCCCGGGTCGCCGGGAGCGGAATCCAGGGGGATGGCGCTTAACAGGGTGGCCAGCTTCAGGGTGACGTCGATTTTTTTCTTTTCTCTCTGCAGTGAAAGGGGCAACTCATCACCGGGAGATTTTCCTACCAGGGCCAGGTGGAACTCGAAGCCGTTGGTTATTTTTATGCCACCTGAGCTCGTTATCATGTCGCCGGGGCGCAGGTCCGCCCCGGCCGCGGGAGAGCCGGGCAGAACGCGGGTGATCGTACTTCCAGGCTTCATCATGTCAGCCTCAATTCCAAGCAGGAAGCCATTGAGGTTCTCGGCGTTGATCAGCCGTGGAAAATTCCGGCGGATATGATCGATCGTTATGGCGAAATTCAGGTTCTGTCCATTGTCGTGCTGGGAGGTAATGACCCCGATCACTTCGCCCATGGCATTGATCAGGGCGCTGCCGGAGCTGCCTCCACTGATCGGTGCGGTGGTCTGAATGACCGATGGTAGAAAGGATGCCTTGGTGGAGGTGGAGCGCTGCAGGCCGCTGACGATTCCGGTCGAGACCGAGTGAGCCAGGCCATTCGGATTGCCGATCACGAGGGTAGGTTCTCCCAGCGCAAGGTCGTTGCTCCTTCCAAGTGGCAGGAAGGGCAGGGGGTGGCCCGTTTCAATCTTGAGGATGGCGATATCCTCCTGGGGCAGGCGTGCCAGGATCTTGAAGATGAACTGGGCGCCGTTGCTGAAGAGGGCTAGCCCCTGTGGCCTGTCGGTATTTCCCACCACGGCCATGACCACGTGGTCGTTTGTCAGGATATAACCATCCGGATGGATGACTGCTCCGCTGCCCGCGGCGAAGTTAACCACCCCGGGTTGGCCGCCCGGCTGAAAGGTACGCAAGGCCACGATAGCCGGGAGGCATTTTTTGATCAGGCGTACGGTTGGAGTGTTGCGATCGGCAGGCAGTGGCACCGGGGCAGGCTTGCTCTTGCCAGGGTCATCCTGGGCATGTAAGGGGTTGCAGATGCACAGGAGCAGGACCCATGCACGGGTTGTCTGCCGTAGGCTTCGTTGCCTTTTCTTTGTCGAAATCATAGGAACGATCTTCGCCTCGACAGCCATTGTTGTCGAGCGAGATTATGCAGGTCTTCGGTTTTTGTCGTCAGCAAATCCGTGTCGGCCGGCTGGCGCAACGGCCTGGAGAGAGGCGGGCGAGCCCCTCCACCCTCCAGGCCGAAACGATGGCATCGGTATTTTGCTCAATGCGGCTGTCGAAGAGGCATAAAGTTCAGGCAGGGGGGGAAGGTCGGGCTGTTGACCAGGTTTTCGAGGTCGATTCTCCTTCGATCGAGGTCGGCAAAATTCCTGGGGAGGTTGGTGCAGGGGTCGAGGACCGTGGTGCCCGTAAGGAAGCCGGAGAGTCCGGCGGGAGACTGCAGGGGGTCAATGTGGAGGAATATTGTTCCTGTTTCGCCCGCATGGCAGCCGTTACAGGTCGTCAGCGAAAAGAGGTGACGGGCCTCGGGGTCGCTGACGCTGCTGCACCCTGGCGCTCCATCCCAGATCATTCCAAACGGCGTCGGTGCACCCGCGCCGAGGAATGGAGAGCCCGAAGGCAGGGAGAGGGGGACATTGTAGGTTCCCGACAGGATGGCCGCCTCGTTCTGGTTGATGAAGTCGGCGAGTGTCGAGGTCTGGTTGAACGAGAGGTCGGGAGTCATGGCTACAGCCACGGATCGCAGATGGCCGGAGTCGTAATGCCCCGGGCCCTGGATCCTGAATTCACGCAACTCCCAGGGGTTGCCCAGGGCAATTTCATTGGTGCGGATCTGGTTCAGAGCGCTCTTATTGGGAAGCTTTGCCGGATCGGCACCGGCAGCGACGAACTGCTCGGTGATGTCCTCGAGAGCTGCGTTGTAGACTGGTGAGCCCAGGACGAGGTTATTCAGGTCGTACCACTGGGCAGCCCATTGCTGGAGGTCGAGGCAATTGTCTTTCTGGATGCCATATTCGAAGATAACAGCGAAAGGCATCATGAGGCAGCCCCCCCCGCTTCGATCGAGTACGCCGAATACGAGCCTGGCTTCGCCGGCGCTGCCGGAGCCGTAGGAAAGGTTTTCGCGCAGGTCGACCCGGTTTACGATGGCTACCAGCTCGAATGGTGCCTCGTCAAGATCGAGAGGCTGGCCGGGCCCGCCACTGTTCAACTCCCATGGATCGATCACTCTCTGGATAATATCCGTACGGGCCGGAAGGAGATGGAAATTGATGCTGAGGTCAAATTCCCATTGCTTCAGCCAGCGCCGCGTGAATTCGGCCGCAGAGATGCCGGTTTCCTGCTGATTGGCCATTTGCTCCATGGCATACCGGAAGGTCCACTTGCCCCCTGGAGTGCCGATTCCGCTGCAGGGGTCGTAGGTCCGGGCAGGGTCTTTCACGACACCGAGGTCCCTGATGATAAGGGTCTTTTCAGGATCCAGGACCGCGGGGGGAGGCAGGAGTACCGGGGGCAGGGAATTCAGGTTGGCCGCCCGGCAGATATCGTCGGCCGCAGCGATGGACAGGTCTTCGTCCGGGGCTGCACGGCGTGCCTGCCGGTTGAGAACGCCAGGGCCTTCCGCACCGTTAACCGGCTCACTGCCAGTAAGAGAACGGCCGCTGAAACGCATCACCTCGGCGCCTTCTGCAGCGGCTTCGTTGATGATTTCTCGCCACTCCTCAAGGCCCTCAAGGTCGAGGTCGGCCAGTCCGGCGTAGGACCCATCGCCGGCGGTTTCATCAAAGCCCCGCCCATCGTCTCGAAGCACGATGGGTTTACCTTCAGGTGCGAGGTGGATGACAGCGCCGAGCCGGGGATCATCGTTTGCATACCTCACGTAGAGGATTGCGTTATGTTGTTCCGTGGGACGCCCGAGGGTTTCATAACAGATGCGCTCAGGACGCGGCGGATTGGCCTGGAGTCGTCCGGCGGGTGGATCGATGGGTGCTGGCTCCCGGTCCGGGTCGATTACAGCGGAGGCGGTCTGAGGCTGTTTATTAACGGCTGTCCTGCTTCGTTTCCGCAGGGAGTTTTTCTGTTTTTCGATGCCCCGCAAGGCCTTTTTGCCCTTGCCTGGGCTGTTCTGCCCCCTGGCCTGTTCTACCGGGATGGAACAGATCAGGATTGTCAGCACGATTGAGAGCGCCGTCTTTATTTGTGTGAGTGAATAACATGCATTTTCAGTTGGCATTCATCCTCCTTGCAGACTGCCAGGTGGCAGACCGCTAGCTATAGTTGTAAATTGCAGGGCTCCTGCCATGCTGGCAAAGCCAGTACAACCGCCTTGTTTCCCTGCAGGCCATTCAGGCTGCAGTTCAATGCAGCCACTGGCGGAAAACAACGGATGCCCGACTGGGCTTTGCAGGCCACCCCTGCCGTGAAATCATTTGCGCTGCAGTTAGTGTTGCCCCGGGCCTAATGGCCCCGAATGCGGATCGTGAAATCGTAAATTGAATTTCACAGATCCTGCCGGACCCCGGAACCCCCAGTTTCTTTTCGCAGGAAATTTCCGGTTACCAGGCCGGCTGCTTGGTGCAGCGCAGGTGATCTGTCATCGAAACGTGCACGGTTCTTTTCAGACCATTGGGGGATTATGGGTGCTGGTCCGCCGATTGCATCCCCTTCCCGTTTTTTTTCTTTCCTGCTTAGCCGATGGCCAGGGAAAGTTCGGTTGTTATCAGGGTCGGCTGGCCCAGGTTTTCTGCACGGGACCCGGGGGCTCTCAGAGCTCGGAGAGCTTCGGCAGTTTCCAGGGAGCGCGGTATTCAGGTCTGCCCAGGTAGCGGTCGGCCTTCCTGTTGCCTTTGAAGCTGGTCGTGGCTGGATCGAATTTAAGTGTCAATCCTGAGCGCCAGGATGCGTTGGCGAGGTGGCAGAGCATGCTGGAGGGGTGGCCTACGGTGACCAGGTCAGCGGAGGGTTTTTCCCGGCTCTTCAAGCAGTCGAGAAAATCCTGAACATGGATACTTGTCTGGTCGAGATTGGAGCCGCCTGATGATTCTTTCACCAGTGCTCCTCCCTGCCGGTATGCGCGCCAGCGCCCGTTGGCAAGGATGACGTAACCCTTGTCGCCGTAGACCGCCGCACCCTCGGCTTCCTCGTGGAGCTTGTAGGGCGACCAGATCCGCATTTCATAGGTAAGCAGGCAATTGCCGTAGTCAAAATTCGCCATCAGGGTGTCCGGCCATTCCTGTGCGTCATTGAAATAGAATTTACCGCCGGTGGCAGAGACGCTGCGGGGCAGCGCCGGGAGTTTTTCGCCCTGGGCTTCCAGCCCGGTCTGCAGCGCCCAGCGCGCATAGTCGATTCTGTGGACGCCATCGTTGCCAACATCTCCGGTGCCGTAATCGAAAAACCAGCGCCAGTTGCCGTGAAAGCGCAGGCGGTTGAAGGGTCTCTTCGGAGCAGGACCAAGCCACATATCGTAGTCGACCCCTCGGGGGGGCTTTCCGTCCGCCGGGCGCCCCAGGCTACCCTGTTTCATGCTTTCCCAGGCGGTAGCATAGCGGACCTTGCCAAGTGCGCCGCTGGCGATGTACTGGTTGGCTTCCTTCATATGGGGACCGCTTCGCGCCTGGGTTCCCATCTGGACGACGCGCTTATGTTTTCGGGCAGCAGCTGCCATGGTGCAGCTTTCGAGGATGTTGTGGCTGTCTGGCTTCTCGGTATAGACGTCCTTGCCAGCCATACAGGCATAGATGGTCGGGATGGCATGCCAGTGATCAGGTGTTCCCAGGACGATTGCGTCGATGCTCTTGTCATCGACGGCCTTTCTGAAATCACCGAGTCCGGACGGGTCGTGGTGCCCGTCTTTCTTTGTTTCCGAGATTCTCCGGTTGAGCACACGGGAGTCGACATCGCAGATCGCG
>JAYGDV010000408.1:0-7519 GCA_046582735.1 Planctomycetota bacterium | reverse complement strand
AAGGAAAAAAGAAAGGCCGCGGCAGTTCCTCCCGCAGAAGACTCGGCGCGAGCCTTGGAAACGTCACTCCCCATGAACCCGTCATCAATGCAGGAGAACACCAGATCTCCGCCAAGATGAGCTTCGGAGATCTCAAGAAGGCCGGCCCCACTGTCATCCTCACGCCTGGACACTGGGATGCCCCCCTGCCCCCGAGACACTTCCTGGAAGTCATCAAAGAGCTCGCAAAACGGTAGAGCCTGGGCAACTGCAGACATGAAGAAATCGGATATCGAAGAGCTTCTGCTTCAGACCCTCTCCGACCTGAAGCTCAGCCGCTCTGAAAAAAAAGGGTTGCGCCTCGTTCTCGAAGACCTCGATCTGAGCGAAGGAGATTACGGAGCGCTGCGAAAAAGCGCCTTCGAGATCGCCCGCAAATCAACCGGCGACTCCGCCTCGAGGCAGGTCATCGAGTGGCTCGAAGAAGTGATGAAGGTATTCGTTCCCCGCCAGGACAGGAGCAGGAAACCGCCTGAGGTCTTCTTCAGCCCGGGGGACAGCTGCCGGGGAAGAATACTCTCGCTCTTGCGCGCCGCCCACCAATCAGTCGATATCTGCGTCTTCACCATTACCGACGACACCATCACCCGGGAGATCGTGGCGTCCCACTCCCGCGGGATAAATATACGAGTTATCACTGACGATGAAACAAGCCTGCACCGGGGCTCCGACACTCACCTTCTCGAGGAGGCGGGTATCCCGATCCTATTCGATGACGACGAACAGCATATGCACAACAAGTTTGCCGTATTTGACGGGAAGGTCGTCTGCACTGGCAGCTACAACTGGACAAGAAAGGCTGCCACCCACAACATGGAGAACATCCTGGTCGTCTACGACCCCTCAATCTGTAACAATTTCTCCCGGGAGTTTGAAACCCTCTGGAAACGATTCTCAAAGTCCTCCAACCGCGCCTGATTGCTGCAGCCCCCCGGTTGCATCAGGGTGTTCCGGTCGAATAGACTGGTCTTTATGAGATGCCTCCTTTTCATCTTTGTCCTGCTGCTGACCCTCAACGGCAATACGCAGGAGGGTGGCGAACTCATCATCACTCCACCTGTCGTTCACCTCAAGGGCCATCGCAGCGCCCAACAAGTCCTTGTAACCACCCAGGGGAACGGGCTCATCGTTGACCTGACCCGGGAAGCCCAATTCCAGTCGGCCGATCCTTCCCTGCTGGAATCAAAAAAGGGAGGCCTCCTGAGTGCTCTTGGAAGTGGAAAGACGGAGCTTATCATCCGCCACCGGGAGAAAGAGGTACGGATCCCTGTAGAGATTCACCAGGGAGAAAAACACCTGCCCGTTACCTTCGAGCAGGACATCCAGCCCATCCTCACCAGGATGGGCTGCAACGCAGGTACCTGCCACGGAAAGCAGCGTGGCCAGAACGGTTTCCAGCTCTCACTGCTGGGCTTCGATCACGACTTTGACTTCGATGCGCTCGTTCGCGAGGGACGCGGCCGCAGGGTCTTTCCCGCCGCCCCCCCCAGCAGCCTCCTGCTCCGGAAGGCAGCCGCCCTCACTGCCCATGGAGGTGGCAGAAGAATCGAGCCGGGGGGCGAACACTACAAGACCCTCGAACGCTGGATCTCAGCAGGGCTTCCCCGCACCCCGGCAGAAGCACCGAAACTCCAGAAGGTGACTGTCTTCCCGGCTAGGCGCATCATGACTCCACGCTCGAGCCAGCAACTGCTCGTAATGGCGCATTATTCTGACGGCAGCTCGAAGGATGTCACCCGGCTGGCTGCCTACCAGTCCAACGAATCCCCCATTGCCCGGGTGGTCAATACCGGGCTGGTCCAGGCCGGCCCCCTTCCCGGAGAGGCGGCAATCATGACCCGCTACATGGGGAAATTCGCGACCTGCTCGGTCTCAATCCCCCTTCCGGGCGAGGTTCCCGCAGAATATTACAGGTCCCTTGAGCGAAATAATTTTATCGACGAACTGGTCTGGAAAAAACTCGAGCTCCTGAAGATCAAACCATCCTCGCAATGTAGAGATTCCGAATATCTCAGGAGAGTCTATATCGATGTCATCGGCAGGCTCCCCAGCCCTGAGGAAACAAGGGCCTTCCTTGGCAGCAAGGTCCCGGAAAAACGCAGGGAGCTTGTCGAGCGCCTGCTTGCCCGGCCTGAATATGCAGACCACTGGGCCAACAAGTGGGTCGATCTTCTGAGACCAAACCCTTACAGGGTCGGCATCAAGGCTGTCAGGAGCCTGGACCGCTGGGTACGGAAAAACTTCAGGGAGAATATACCCTATGACCGCTTCGTCCATAACCTGCTGACCTCACAGGGAAGCACCTTCAGGAATGGCGCGGTAACCGTCTTTCGTGATCGCAGGAGCCCCGAAGAACTCGTCACCATGTTCAGCCAGCTATTCCTCGGCATCCGGCTGGAGTGCGCGCGCTGCCATCAGCATCCCTTTGAGATCTGGGGGCAGAAAGACTTCTATTCGCTGGCTGCCTACTTCTCGCGGGTCGGAAGGAAAGGTACCGGCCTGTCGCCTCCCATATCCGGGAGCGAAGAATTCATCTTCACGAAGAACTCAGGAGAAATCCGGCACCCAAGGACCAACGAGATCCTCCCTCCCCGCCCACTGTTCGGAGACCCCCCCGCCGTAAAAACAAACACGGATCCTCGCGAGGCACTGGCGATGTGGATGACGGGAGAAGAGAACAACTTCTTCCCGGCTGTCATGGTTAACCGGGTGTGGGCAGACCTCATGGGGCGGGGAATCGTTGAGCCGGTTGACGACATCAGGGAGAGTAATCCACCGAGCAATAAAGAGCTGCTCGAAGCCCTGGCGCGCCATTTCCGCGAAATCAACTACGACCTGAAGGCGCTGCTAAGAACCATCCTTGCCTCGCGAGTGTATTCTCTCAGCAGCCACCCCACCGAACGCAATATCGCTGATACGAGAAATTATTCGAGGCACTACCGCCAGCGTCTGAGAGCGGAGGTGCTCCTCGATGGAGTCTGTGACATCACCGGGATTCCTGAAGATTTCTCGGCAATGCCGCCGGGCTCACGAGCTGCCGAGCTGTGGACGCACAGGACAACCTCCACTTTCCTCGACACATTCGGGCGGCCTGACCCTAACCAGGACCCCCCCTGCATGCGAACCGATGACACAACCGTGGTCCAGGCTCTCCACCTGATGAATGCCCCAAACCTTGACAGGAAAATAAGAAACGAAAAAAGCCGGGCCAGCGAACTTGCCTCTTCAAAAATGTCACCAGAAGAAATCGTAGAAGAATTGTACCTGCTCGTTTATGCTAGATACCCGCAAGACAAAGAGATACGTGTCGGCTCTGCCCGAATCCCCCCGCCGGGGAAGGACAGAAAAGGCGCTGTAGAGGACCTGCTCTGGGCTCTGCTGAACACCCCGGAATTCCTCTTCAAAGGCTAACGAGGTGCCCCATATGAAAAAACCCGCAAGTCTGAACCACCATGTTAATTGCGAAGGTCTTAGGAGGCGCAGCTGCCTTCAACTGGGCCTTGGGGCCTTCCTTGGAGGTGGCCTGGCCAGCGCTCTTCGTCTCAGGAGCCTGGCGGCCAGCGAAGAAAAACCAGCTGCCACGCCGGCAAGCTGCATACTCGTCTGGCTTGACGGAGGACCTACACATTACGAAACCTTCGACCCCAAGCCGGAAGCTCCCAGGGAGATCAGGGGGGCGTATGAAACCATCCCGACGAGAATCGCCGGTGTGCGATTCTCAAAGCACATGAAACAGCTGGCCTCGGTCAGCGACAAGCTGGCGATCATTCGCTCGATCCGGCATGACCACGGAAACCACGGAGCCGGAAACCACTATATGATGACCGGCGCCCCAACCCGGATCCCCGTAAGCTGTGGGGCTTTCGTCAGCTTCCATCCCAGCCTGGGTTCGGTCACCGCCCGTGAACGCGGCGCGCCCAAAGGCCTGCCCGCCTATTTCTCACTTGGAAGGATGTCGCGTTCCGGCGGTCCTAATTTCCTGGGAGCAAAATACGCCCCCTTTGTCGTCAAGAATGATCCCAACCAGGAATCCTTCCGAGTAAGAGATATTGCCCTTCCAAAGGGGCTCGATGGATCACGTTTTTCCAGCCGCCAGGATATCAGGCGCGAGGTGGACCAGTTACTGCGCATCCGGGACGAAGCCGCGGGCGATCCGGTCGGGGCCTACGACGAGTACTTCAAGCAGGGCCATGAGCTGATCACCTCGGCACAGGCACAGGAGGCCTTTGACATCCATCGTGAACCTGCAGCTACCCGCGATCTCTACGGACGCAACTCATTCGGACAGAGGGCCCTGCTCGCGCGCAGGCTCGTAGAGGCCGGAGTCCCCTTCGTCACCCTCTATGACGGGGGCTGGGATCATCATACGAATATCTTCAAATCCCTTGACTCCATGCTGCCCCCCAGGGACAGGGCTCTTGCCGCCCTGATCCAGGATCTTGACCAGCGCGGAATGCTCGATTCCACCATGGTTATCTGCCTTGGAGAGTTTGGCCGTACACCGAAGATCAACGAGCGTGGAGGAAGAGATCACTGGTCAAACGCGATGTCAGTTCTTTTCGCGGGCGGAAAGACTCCGGGCGGCCAGGTGGTTGGCGCCACTGACCGCAAGGGCTACAGCGCCTCGAAAAGAGTCCTCTCACCTGAGAACTTCGCATCGACAATCTACAAAAAGCTTGGAATCAATCCTGATAAGATTCTCTACACGCCCGAAGGCCGTCCTGTTCACCTGGTAAGCGATGCCACTCCCATCCGTGAGCTGATGGGCTGATTCGGAGCCAGGAACCCTGGCTCGCAGCAGGACCCTATGCAACTTCAACGGACTACAACCTGGGCTGCCTTTCTCGCGACGGCCATTGCCTGCAGCGCAACCGCAGAAGAAAAAGCCCCCAGCCTGGGTGGCCTTTTCCCGGCTGGTTGCAGCAGGTCAGAAACTGTAACCGTCACCGCCCTTGGTAATTTCTCAACCTGGCCCCCCAGGGCGTGGATCCTGGATGAATCCGAGAATACGACCAGGGTTACCTGCCGGGTGCTCGAGGAAAAGGGAAAGCTCGAAATCTCCGCGCCTGAAGATGCAGAGCCCGGGATCTACTGGCTGCGGCTCTATAACGCTGCCGGGGCCTCGAGCCCCAGGCCATTCCTGGTCAGCACCCTGCCCGGGATCCTTGAAAAAAACGCCGGCAGCCAGGCAGGGGATCCCCTCCGCCTGAAAAACACCGGAGTGATGGTACATGGCCGTCTCGAAAAGAAGGGAGAGGTGGACAAGATAGCCATCAACCTCGAGACAGGTGCTGTACTGGTGGCCGACCTTCTTGCCAGCAGGGTGCTGGCCTCACCCATGGATGCGAGCCTACAGGTGACCTCCCCAGCCGGATTTATCCTGGCTGAGAATGATGACGACCAGGGAGTGGATCCCAGGATTGTCTTCCGTGCTCCCGCACAGGGACTCTACATCGTCAGGATCTTTTCCTTCCCCGCGAAGCCCAATTCCACCATCCAGTTCGCCGGAGAAAACAGCTATGTCTACCGCCTGGCCCTGACCACCGGCCCATTTATCGAGTACGCCTATCCCCTGGCAGCCGGGCTCTCCGGGTCGCGCCAGCTCACCCTCAATGGCTGGAACATTCCTGCCGACCGGAAATTGGCCAGAACCTCGGCAGTAAAGGAACGAACTCAAGGCACCATCAGGATTCCCGGCGGGGCCAACAGGGTCCCAATCACCCGGGAAGACGGTGACATTGTTACCGAGGAAAAATACCCGAGGACCGGGAAGTTGCTCAAACCATCGGGAACACTGCTTCTGAGCGGCCGGACAGGATCGCCGGGAGAGAAGGACGTTTTCCTGCTCACCTCTTCGGAGAAGAGAAAGCTCTCGGTGTCGGTGAAGGCCCGCGAGCTTGGATCCCTGCTCGATCCGGTGCTCTCAATAAAAGATCCTGACTCAAAAACAGTAAGCGAGGCTGACGACACAGATGGCGGACTGGACTGCAAAACCGAATTTACTGCAGCCGGGGGGAAGACCTACCAGATTGAAATCACCGACCGCTACAGCCATGGCGGGCAGCGGTTCTATTACCTGCTGAGAGTCGCCACCCCGGAAAAAGGTTTTTCCCTCGCCCTCGGCTCTGACAGCTTTGTCCTTGAAAACGGCATGAAACTGGAGATTCCAGTCACCATTACAAGGCATGGAGGTTTCGACCGGAAGATCCTTGTCACTGCGACAGACCTCCCTGACGGTATTCGTTCAACAACCGCCGAGTCGGTCCCGGGGCAGGATTCAGCCAAGGCCGTTAAGCTCATCCTGGAGGGAACCGCCGCTCCGCTGGGAATCCCATTCAGAATCACCGGCAAAACCGGGGAAAAAGAAGACCCGATGGAGACAGCCGGCTACAAGGTTGCGGGAAGAAAGCGACCCCTGCAGCGAGCCTGGCTGACGGTAAAAGGAAAATGACCCGCTAACGGGGTTCACTCAGTTACCTTCTTCTATCAGCTCGATCCCGCAGACCAGGGGAAGAGCAGAATCCCCTCCGCCGGAAGGCTCCAACTTCAAATCCAGAACGGAAGTGATCCTGGCTCCCTCGATCTCGTGGATGACACCTGCAGACCCGTTTGCTGCTTTCTCAGATGGATTGAGCCCCTTGAGAACTTTCACGCCCTGCAGGCTGACATCAAAACTTCCACCCGCCTGCCCGGATTGGGACCGGCAATAGAGTCGCACCTTGAAGGTCCTGGGCTTCGACCTGGGCAGCTTCAGGGATATGGTACGCAACCCACGGTATCCCGAAGAGAAAACCCACCTGTGTTTTCCGCTACCGAGCAAGACGGAACTCTCTCTGAACCGGGAAGCTGCGGCAGGGCCCAGCTTCATCTCGATCTCAGGGGAAGGACCACCGACGAGGGGATACTCCAGCCAGAGGGTCCCATCATCTGCCAGGCGGTCACCTGGAGCAGCAAGATTCACCCCCAGGCGGCGTACCTCCTGCTTTTCAATGCTGAAAGTATTGAAGGTCCACATCTCCAGCTCCGGCATGTGGATCAAGCCAAGCGATGACTGGTTCTGGTAGCTGCAATTGCAACTGCGCGTATAGTCCGGAGCGCAAAGTACCCCGTCGCCAACGATCAGGTTCGCCGTACAGCTCGAGCGGAAGCCCCCCAGGTTGCCGGTACCGCTATTACCCTTAAGATCAAAAAAACCGGCTGCCGCTGAGCGGAAGGTAAGCAGGTGCTCACTGGCAATGGCTGTATTGCAGCCATAATGCCTGGAGAATCCCCAATCCACCTCCCTCTGGAGAACAGGATTCAATCGCTTCTTCCGTTCACCGGTGAGCAACTCGTACGCCTTGCCCTGGGTAATGATCGTGTCGTGGTAAAGAATACAGGGGCCGTCGTAGGTATCCTGCGTCTTCCAGAGTATTTCTCCTGTCTTGCCTCTGTGTGCAATGAGATAGTTACCCTTCTCATCGGGGAGCATATCGCGAGA
>JAYGDV010000399.1:0-2191 GCA_046582735.1 Planctomycetota bacterium | reverse complement strand
GTATGAGTTTGAGCTGCCGAAAAAGGGGGGGTCTGAAACGCAGCAGGTTGCCAACCAGCTTACCGGGACGGCGCTGGTCCGGTTCCTCGTCGATATGGTCAAAACCTTCACCGGCTTCCACCCGCTGGGGGTGGTGCTCGTCGCCCTGCTCGGAGTCGGGGTGGCGGAGAAATCGGGTTTTATTGATGCGGTGATCAAGGCGATGCTGGGAGTCACACCCGCGGTGCTCCTCACCCCGATGTTGATCCTGGTCGGCATCCTCAGCCACAGCGCCGCTGATGCCGGCTATGTCCTGGTGATTCCGCTTGGTGGGGTGATCTTCTATGCGGCCGGGCGCCACCCGCTTGCCGGGATTGCGGCAGCCTTTGCCGGGGTTTCGGGTGGTTTCAGCGCCAATTTCATTCCTTCAGGGATCGATCCTCTGCTGCAGGGACTCACCCAGGAGGCGGCGCAGATTATCGATCCCGCCCGCGAGGTCAACCCGCTCTGCAATTTCTGGTTTACGGCTGTCTCGAGCGTGCTGATCATCCTCGTGGGCTGGTACATCACCGACAGGATGATCGAGCCCCGGCTCGAGTCTGTCGAGGTGGATGGCGACCCTGATGACATGCCGAAGATGGAGCGGCTCACGGCTGCGGAAAAATCCGGTATGAAGGCGGGGATCAGCGCCCTTCTGCTCGGACTGGGGCTGCTGGTGTGGTTCTGCTGGCCGGAGGATTCGGTCTTTCGAAGCGAGGGGGAGCTCACCTCCTTTTCGGCGCCGCTGATGAAGGTTATCGTGCCCCTGATCTTTCTCCTCTTTATCGTGCCGGGTATTGTGCACGGCTACATCTCTGGAAGGTTCAAGTCACACAGGGATGTGATCAAGGGGATGAGCAGCACGATGAGCACCATGGGCTACTACCTGGTGATGGCTTTTTTCGCCTCGCTGTTTATCTATGCCTTCAAGCACTCGAACCTGGGGGCCCTTCTCGCTGTGAAGGGAGCGGGTGTTCTCAAGTCGCTCGCGCTTCCCGCCCAGTTCACGATTGTCGGCATCATCCTGCTCTGCGCTTTTGTCAACCTGGTGGTTGGATCCGCATCGGCCAAGTGGGCCCTCCTGGCACCGATCTTTGTTCCGATGCTCATGCAGCTGGGGATCTCTCCGGAGCTGACCCAGGCGGCCTACCGCGTTGGTGATTCGAGTACCAATATCGTCACACCCTTGATGCCGTATTTCCCGCTGGTGGTAGCTTTTTCCCAGCGCTATGTGAAGAAGACGGGAATCGGAACGATGATTTCCCTGATGCTTCCTTACAGCCTGGCCTTCCTGGTGCTGTGGTCCGCCTTCCTGCTGATTTACTGGGGGGCGGGGTGGCCCCTGGGTGTCGGCTCCTAGGAAGAAACGGGTTTCCTCAGAGGATATCGAGGACGTTTTCCGGTGGGCGGCCGATGCGGGCCTGTTCTCCAGAGGTGACGATGGGCCGCTGGATGAGGACAGGGTGTGAGACCATGGCCTCGATGAGGGCGGCGTCATCACCCTCCTTGCCGGCGAGGCCCAGCTCTGCAAAGGGGGCCTCTCCTCTCCGGATCAGCTCAATGGCACCAATGCCGAGCTTGCCGAGCAGCCCGGTGATCGTCACTGCGTCCGGAGGGGTTTTCAGGTACTCGATGATCTCCGGCTCGATGCCGCGATCTTCCAGGAGCGCCAGGGTCTGGCGGCTCTTTGAGCAGCGTGGGTTGTGGTAGAGAGTTACCTCGCTCATTTGGATTGCTTCTCCCCACGCTTGGCCCTGAGATCACTGTTCTGGACGGTCTTGTCGGAGAGCCGGGTCTCCTTGCCCCAGAAGTGCTTATCGAGAAAGGCGAGTCCCGCCTGGTCCAGCGGCGCTCCGCGCACTCCGTGCCCACCGCCCTCGATACGAATGAAAATGGATTCGACCTCGTTCTTGTCGAGGGCCTTGTCGAGGATCTCTGACTGGTGAACCGGCACCAGCACGTCCTTCGTACCGTGAACGATCAGGAAGGGGCAGGCCTTCTTGCTGATGTAGCTCATCGGAGCGGCGTGCAGGGTCTTCTCCTTGTTTTCCTGGATCGCGCCGCCGATCAGCAGGCTCTCAGGAGAGTCGGCGGCGTCGTGGTCCATCCGGGTTGGTTTCGAGTTCATCAGCAGGAACTGGGTCGGCCCGAAATAGTCGAGGACCGCCGCGAC
>JAYGDV010000353.1:0-4751 GCA_046582735.1 Planctomycetota bacterium | reverse complement strand
ATCGGTATTCGGCATCGATGAACGGCTCAGCTCCGCCAACGCCATGGAGCTCTACGACCAGATCGCCGCGAAGCTGCTCACCCCGGAATTCCTGCCGCGCGCTCTCTTTGAGAGCTTCAACATCGAGGTGCTCTGTACCACCGATGCCGCCACCGACGACCTGGCCTGGCACCGCCAGCTCCTCGAAGACGATTGGGAAGGCACGGTGCGGCCCACCTTCAGGCCGGATGCCGCTGTCAACATTCTCGCGCCGGGCTGGAAAGACGAAATCAGCAGGCTCGCCGACTGCAGCGGACAGGATGTTTCGAACTTTGCCGGCTATGTCAGCGCGCTGGAGGGCCGGCGTGAATTTTTTAAGTCGGCAGGCGCAACCGCCACCGACCACGGTGTCTTCAGCCCCTATACCGCAGAGCTCTCCGCCACAGAGGCGGATGCCATCTTCCAGAGGGCACTGGCGGGGGATGCCGGGGAGGAGGACGAGAAACAATTCATCGGCCATATGCTGATGGAGTTCGCCCGCATGAGCGTCGAGGACGGGCTGGTCATGCAATTACATCCGGGCTCCTGGAGAAACCACAACACGCCATTGTTCGATGCCTTCGGCGCCGACATGGGCTGCGACATCCCGGTAGCGACGGACTATACCCGCAATCTCCAGCCCCTACTGGCGCGTTACGGCAGCCGGGAAAACTTCACCCTGGTGCTTTTCACTCTCGATGAGTCCACCTTTTCGCGAGAGCTGGCGCCCCTGGCGGGGCATTACCCCTGCCTGCGACTCGGCCCACCCTGGTGGTTCCAGGACAGCCGGGAAGGAATGACCCGCTTCCGGGAGCGCGTCACCGAGACCTGCGGAATCTACAACACCGCCGGCTTCAATGATGATACCCGCGCCTTCCCCTCCATCCCCGCGCGCCACGATGTGGCCCGGCGAATCGACGCCAGCTTCCTGGCCCGACTCGTCACCGAGCACGTGCTCGATGAAGGCGAGGCCGCCGAGATGATCGTCGACCTCGCCTACACGCTGGCGAAAAAAACGTACCGGCTCTGAGGCGGCTCCGTTCTCCAGCCAGGCCCGCAGGGCCGCCTCCTATTGAGCGGCCATACAACTCAACCCATCCTCGGTCTCATCGAAGCCCGGCTGCGGGAACGGCTCGGCCGGCGGCAACCCTCCCTGGAAGAGGAAAGACAGTGCGTAGACCGGGTCGGTGATGTTAAGGAGGCCATCGTCGTTGACATCTCCGGCATCCTCACAGGCCACCCGGTTGTTCGCCCCCCCGAGGAAGAGGTAATTCAGAGTCGCAACCGCATCTGAGATGTCGAGGGCCGCATCGCCGTTGGTGTCCCCCCTGACAAAACGGACCTGGGGGACCTCAGGCTCGGTAACCAGCACGGGCAGGTGACAGTGATAGGCCTGCACCTCCGCATCGTAGTATTCATAAACCCTGCTGACCGGGCCCTCGGAACGCACCGGGTAGAGCGCCTTCATCCGAAAGGTAAACTCAACCGGCTCGAGGCGCCTCAGCGCATCAAGGTAAAAGACCACCTTGCGTCCGGCGAGATCGACCCGGCTGACGACTCCCGCGTCGACCAGGGCGCTCAGGCTCGACCCCACCGTAGCAAAACCCGTAGGAATGCCAATGTCGGCAATCACCATTCCCGTTCTCTCCTTGGCGCCGGTGTAATTCAGTCGAACGATGGCGTCGAGGATTTCATCGACCTCTATACCTTCGCTGTCATAGGCCACCTCGATCGTCATATCGCGGGGCGGGGGTAACAGGTCGTCGGGAACGTGGTACTTGCGCGCCACCTGGAACCCGACTGAGCCATCTCCCCTCGCGCGCAGGCGCAGAGGGCCGCTGTCAAGCGGCAGTTCAAAGCTGTGCAGCAGGTCAAAATTCTCTTCGCTCACTACGAGTGTCTCCAGGACCGTATTGCCGGAGAGGAGTTCCAGGGTCACCTCGAGATCCCTTCGAACCGTTCGCGCGGCAGAGAAGAGCGCCCGGATCGCAACCACGGTGTCCTGCGTTGAGCCGCCATACCCGCCGAGCGAGTTGCGCTGGGTGGTCAGCCAGTCGATGGCTGCGGCCGCCTGCGGACGGCCGGAGACCAGCAGGGCCATGGCCGCATAACCGGTCGTTTCAACCGAATAGGGCTGCCAGTGGATGCCGGTGCCTTCAGTGATCGCGAGGTCCACAAGGCGATCGACGACATCTTCGGCCGCCTGCTCGTAGCCGGGAACAGAGAGCAGCGCCACTGCGGCGATCGAAAGCGGGTAGGCATCCCGGTTCACCTGTTGGCGGTTGCTGACGAGATACCCGGCCGCTCTCTCAATTGCCACGGAAACACTGGGTGGCACCTCGATCCCGTCGGCATATTCTGCCAGCGCGCGAGTGACATATGCCGCCATTGAGTAGGCATTATCGAGCCCCCCATCCATCTCCTGGTGGATAAGGAAGTCATCTGTCGTGAAGGAGCCGTCCTCGCGCTGGCGGGAGATGAGCATCCCGGCACAACGGGCGAGCACGCCCTCATCAATATCCCGCACCTCCCTGGCACCGGAGAAGGTGGAGAGCACGAAGGCGCTCAACCACAGGCTGCCCTGGGCCCCTCCGAAAGCGGCAAAGCCGCCATCATCGGTCTGGTAGGTCAGCTCCTTCTGGTAGCCGGTGTTGACGAAGTATTCCGCCTGGGCACGAATCTCGGGGTTGAGCTCTCCTACCTCGCGCAGGTATTTGAGGATCTCAATGTCCGGGGCAAGGAAAATCATATTCTGCTCGCCGCAACCGTAGGGCATCTGGAGAAGGTCGCTGATGCCGTTCATGGTCTGCGCCACCGGGCTGGGGGTAATGTGCAGGTAGGCTCTCTCTGAGCCGGAGATGACCTCACGGGGGAAACCCAGCTCCAGCAACTCGGTGTGGCCCGCCTCGATCACGCCGTTGAAGACCTGCTCAGCAGGCGTTCCCTCGGGAATCACCTTGATGGACTTTTGTACCGCGTCCGCACCCCTCGAACCCGTTGCCGTGATCGAGATGTTGAATTCACCGATCTCAATCGGGCGGATCGGGAAGTAGACGGCCTGCGCCGAACCCGCCGGCACCGTAACGGTCGCACCCTGGCTTCCCAGGAGCTCGAACCAGTCATCGGCACCGAAGCTCAGCGTCACGGTCTGGTCGGTGTCGAGGTAGTTGAAGACATCGACCTTTACCGGGAACTCCTCGCCGCGGGTGACATCGTAGGGCAGGGAGGGATCAACAAAGAACTCCTGGAAGGCGGTCAGCTCCGCCTCTGCAAAACCGATCCCGGAGGCCGAGCTGGCAACCGCTGAGAGCTTCCAGCCGGTGATGTTGTCCGGCGCTTCGAGCTCGACAGTAACGCGCCCGCGATCATCAGTAATCAGCATCGGCTCCCAGACCCAGGTCTCGGGAAAATACTGGCGCACACGGACCGCCTCGCTGGGCCCTCCGGCGGGTGCCCCGCCGGCGAGAGCTTCTTCTGGCCCAGCCTCCATGACCGGCGGCGCGGGCATGGGAAACGGCCCTCCACCGTCAAAGTCCACCACATCATCCCGGCGCCAGAGCTGGAAGTCGATTCCTCTTCGAACCGTTATGTTATCACTGGTGGCAACACCCAGGCCGGCGCCCTCGAGAACATCAAGCGCACCGGTGCTGGAGGGGACTGCAGGCCCACGGCCACCGAACCCGCCTCCGAAAAACGGTCCATCAACCGGCTCCGGTCCGCCGCCGCCTTCGTGAACCTCAACCCGGGGCTCGAGAAACCGCCTCTCGAGCTCTGCGAAAACCTGGGCGAGATGCAGGCGACTCCTGCCGAGAGCGAGCACTGACTCATCGACAATCGAGAGGCCCACAAGGGCTCGCCCCGGGGTGCCGGTATCGATGGTGACGCTGATCGCATCTCCGGGCTTGACCCTTTCACGCTCAAAGACCGCCTGGATCTCCATGCTCGAGCCGGGCAGAACTTCGAGAATCGTGCTGTCGGCCGCCACCTCGTTGGCTGGGCTCAATGAATAGGCGACGATCTTCGCCTTCGGGGCCATCCCAGGCGTCACCGTGAAACTGAAATCCGTATCCTCGGTATAGCCGGACAACACCGTACGCCCACCGCTGTAGACCTCGTAATAGATGGTGGAGGCGTGGGTTGCAGCAGCCGAAAAAGCAACTCGCTGTCCAACGCTCGCCGGGGAGGCCGCATCGGAGCGTAAGATCGACAGGTAGCTGCCACCGAGGGAGTAGGAGCCGCCTATCTGGGTGGAGGCGCTCGCCTGGTACCCGTCGCGAACGGCCGATGCCTCAACCGCCGCATAAAAAGTGTCGGACGGGGGCGTAAAGCTGATCTCGGCGCGGCCACCAACGACCGCAACGTCACGCTGCAGGGTCTCGAGCTCCTGGCCGTTGGAATCGTTGAAGGTGATCGTTGTCGGGACGGAGGAATCCAGCGGCGCGCCGTCCGGCGTCGAGGCAGTCACCACCAGGCTGGCAACGATTTCCGGCTTGATCGTCCTGGTGCGGGGCACGAGGCCAATGACAATCGGGGCCTCCACCACCGACAGGATCTCGCTGATGGACTCGGTGTGGCCGGTCGTGTCTGTAACATCGATATCGAGAGTGATCGAGCCCTGCCCTCCATCCTCGGGAGCGCCGGCGACAAAATCGACCGGCGGCAGGGTAAAGCTGAGCAGCCCATCCTCGAGCTGGCCTTCGATGGACGCGTATTCCTGCCATTCACCGACATAC
>JAYGDV010000074.1:0-3827 GCA_046582735.1 Planctomycetota bacterium | reverse complement strand
CGTCATCCCCATCGCCGTAACCAAAGCCGCTCTGCCCCGTCTCCCAGTCTCCATCGTCATAACCTACACCCGTCCAGGCGAGACCATCGCCGGCAGGGTTTTCACGCCCCCGGAAAAACCGCCAGGTGTCTCCTTCGTCAATAATCCGGGTGCCGCCATCCTCGTTTCGACGCGCTCCACCCTCCACACCCATGGCGATATTGGCATCGAAGTAACCCAGGCGCTCGGTAACCGTTGTGTCGGTCTCATCGACGACGTCATATACGTCCTCCGGCGAGAACATAACATCAGCATAGCCATAGCGCTGCCGCATCTGGCCTCGGGAGAAGACTCCCCTGCGGGCCTTGATCAACTCCTGGTAATAAAGGCGGGCGAACTCCGGAACCGCGAAGAACCTCACGAGTGCGTCCGATTCCGGGCGGAAGAGTCTCTCGTTAGATCAGGTAAAGGTCTCCTCGAGGTCCCAGCAGAAAATCAACCACTTGCCCGCATCCGGGCGGTCGGCATCGGCGGGCATGTGATAGAGAAAATAATCCTCTCCACCGTCATTCCAGATCCCCCCATCGGAATTGGTGATGCAGGCCATCACGGCGAAGAAACGAGCCCACTGGCGCACATCGAGCATTTCCTCAGCCCGCTGCCGGAATTCCGCCTGGGAAGTTTCACCGGAATCAAACAGCCTCGTCAAGGCGATGACATCGCTGAAATCATCCTCATCCTGGTTGGTTTTCTTGTCGTAAACAGGACGGTAATCATCCACATCTTCACCGAAATATTCGAGATCACCCATCCTGCTTCTCCCGCCGAAGCCCCCCAGGCCACCGGGGTCCATCGGCCGGTAGAGATTGCCTTGAGCGTTACCCGCAAAGAACCTGTCGAGGAACTCCTCATCGTAGGCCTCCTTGCGGATGTAGCGGGTGTCAAAATCGCGCCCCACGATGCCGGGGAAATGTAACACCGCATTCCACTCCTGCGGGTAGGGCTCCCCCATCCTCCGGTAGAGATCGGCGGAGAGCAACTCAGTGAAGGTGGAGGTCCCGAAGTCGTTTCCATTTCCAGCCAGCAGGTTCATATTGCGGATCCCCTTGCAGGAGTCCTCGGGTGCAAACCTGATCTTGAAGGCCTTGTTATTCAATTGTCGCGAGTTCTCGCCGCGGTAACGAACCCCGACGCAATAGAAAATCTCGCCATCGCAGATGAGTGTTGCAGGCAGCAGCACGTTGCTGTCTTCATCACGGTCTTCAAGCTCATCGCTGTCGTTCGGGTTCATGACGATCCGGAACACCTCCGCACCGGTGGGAGGGGCCGTCGAATTATCTACCTCGTAGAGAAAGAAAACTCCCTGGAAGTTCCGGAAGGGGTCGGCCTCGGGCTCGAGGGGTAAGCGGGTACGCCCTCCACCACTGGCAGCAACCACTGAGAAGCGCACGACATCGCCATCATCCTGCGCCGGGATACTGGCTGCATACTCTCCATCGCCGGCAACCTCATCGGCACCCTTGCCATCATCCTGCAGGGGAGAGTTGCCTGAGGCTCCACCCGCCACCGACCACTGGACCTCAGCCTCGGTGAGCTCGTCGACCGATGAGAGGTCACAGGTCACCACCACCGTTTCGTCACTGCGAGGTACGGCCGGGGAGTGCTTCACCGAGCGAACCGAAGGTGAAGGATCCGGATCATAGGTAGAATTCCGGGTGCCGGGGGTGCCGTCGTTCCCAGTCGAGGCTCTCCACGAAATACCGGCCCTGTTACCGAGCTCCGGATGAATCAGCTCCAGGCTGGAGCCTTCGCCATCAGCCCCGCTCGGCCAGGCACTGCCACGGAAGGTTCGATCATCGACATCATCCTCGGGTTCCTCGTCATTGCTCGTTCCTCCATCGCCATAAACCACCCTGTCCACCCTATTGCCAAGACTGTCACGCAGGTTGACCGTATCACTGGAGTGGTTGAGCCGGCCGGACCAGTCCCCGACGACATTTTCAACACCTTCGTGAATCGCTGCGAAGCCTTGCAGGGAAGAGGCCACAACGAGGTAGCCCCCTGCAGCAAGGGTCGTTCCGGGCTCGAAGGTAAACCTCACTCCGTTGGTGAGCTTCCACCCGGTGAGATCCACCGCCTCCTCGCTGCGATTGATAAGCTCAATCCATTGCTGCGCATCGGAGCACTGGCGCTCACAGTTCTCATCGGCGGGAACGTAGGTCGGGTGAAAATGAATCTCGTTGATAACCACCGGGGTACGATAGGTGTAGACATTGCCTGCAGCGCCGGTGGGGCGGTCGAGAACATAAACATCCTCATCTCCCTCGGGGAAACGACCAACGCTGCGCCCGGGAATCTCTATCTCGACATCAATATCGTCCAGGATCGTCCTGCCATCGACAGCCAGGAGGATGTAGCGTGCCCCGCCTTCGGGAACGGGAATAGCCAGCACCTCGCGGTCAAATACAACGAAGCCACCTGGCTGAAGAACCGTTGGGACGGGAATCTCGTAAAGAAAATTACCCCGGCTGGAGAGCAGAACGCTTCCACCGAGATCGAGCTCCTCATCCTCAGGATTGAAGAGTTCGATAAAGCCGGGATCATCGCCCTCGCCCCCCTTGAGCTCGTTGATGATTCCTCCCACATAGGGATTTGCCGAGGCATCATCTTCCTCATCCCTGAAATCCTCTACCATCAACAGGTCAACGCCGATGAAAAAATCCCTGCTGCCCTGGGTGTTGTTGACACCCTGCACCGCCAGCACATTCGTGCCCTCCACCAGGAGGTCTGCGACACTGGGAAGCTCAATACCGACCGTCTCATTGCGGCTCCCATCCGCCAGGGCGTTAAAGGCAACCGGCTCACCAGGTTCTCCGACATTGTCCCGGGCCACCTCAGTACCGTTGATATAGACGACAAAAGCATCGTCGTAGGAAGCAGAGAGACTGAGGGCGATCGCGCCCTGGGAAATACCGGCCAGGGTCTCCTTCGTCAGGGCAAACGAGCTGCGAATGTAATAGGTGGTAAACTGGTTCCGCATGTTGGTGATCTGGGTCGAGAAATTGAACCCGGGCCGCTGCCCGTAACCAAAAGCGCCCTGGGCCGTACCCCATTCTTCGTCATCAAACCCGATGGCTGTCCATGCATCGATCGGATCCGATGGACTCTCCTGCCCGGGAAAGGTTCTCCAGATTCCCTGGGAAGAGACCAGGGGCCTGGCCCCTCCCTGCGTCAGGCGCGAAGGAAGGATCCTGCGGGAGTTCACCGTACCGGGAGTCCCTCCGAGAAACCTGCTGGGTTTCCAGTTCCGGGGAAGGTCATTGGCATTGTCGACGCCGATAAACTCAAGCGAGGGCCCCCGCCCATCAGGACGGCCTGGCCACGGGGTCTCATCCCCGTAATGTACCCGGCTGATCATCAGCCCCTGTGAATTGACAAGCTCGAGGATCTCTCCGGCGTTGTCCAGCTGCCCGAGATAAGGCCCCAGAACCTTCCGCAGCCCATAGCGTTCAGCGGCAACTGCCGGATCCGGACTGAGTACAAGATACTCACCCGGCTCGACAAGAGTACCCGCAGGAAAGACAAAATCGACGCCACGTGAAAACTCCCATTCGCCGAGGTCAAGAGTCGTGCCGCCGCGATTGAAGAGCTCGATAAACTCCAGGCTGTCCTCACCCCCGTTATCGAAAACGTTGTAGTTCAGCTCATTGATGATGATATCGAAATCATCAGCACGAAGAGCCGACGAGGAGGGCAGCAACACTGCAAAGATGCAGATAACTGCTGTCCGGAAAACAATATAACTATAGATACCCTGCAATACTTTCATCTAGATCGGAAGAGCGTCG
>JAYGDV010000012.1:0-10249 GCA_046582735.1 Planctomycetota bacterium | reverse complement strand
GCAGCCGCAGGCGCAGGAGCTCAAACGGATCGGTGGCCTCCCTGCCGGTGGTTTCATAGGCTGCGCTTTCAATCCCGTCGCCGACGCAGGAGAGGATTTCGGTTGTCCCTGTCGAGGTCCTGAGAACTTCGAAGGGGCAGGCCGCCAGGTAGGAGTAGCGCCCCTGGATATCATCCGTTGCCGCGCTGTCAAGGAAGAGGAGGAAGGGCAGCCCGCAGAGGCGTTTGAATGCTTCCTCCGGCGATGGGGCTCCCGGGATCTCTTCGACCAGTGGCCGGGCCTGGCTCTCGGTGGGCTGGACACTGGGTGGGCTCATTTTTCCGGCCGGTCCTTCCGCCTGTCGACATGGCTTTCTTCCGGCCGGGTCAGGAAGCCCCAGCTCAGGGCCTCGTCCTGGACGTAGTTCTTGTTCAGCGTCAGGGCGGTGACGGCCTTTGCCATCTCGTAGCCAAGGTAGAATGCGTGGGAGGGGTCCTTCACCGAGAGCTTCTCGAAGATCTCGAAGGGGTCCTTCCCGGTGATATGGCCGTCACAGGAGAGGGCGTGAATTTCGCCCCCCTCGGCAAACAACCTGAAGTTGCGATCCCTGATTCCCGCAGCGATCTCTTCGATGGCTTCCACTCCATGCCGCAGCAGGACAGGATCCCGCAGCAGGTGGAGTTTTTCCTCCCGATGCTTCGGCAGCTGCCCATGGGCACAGGCATAGTGGACCAGCTTCCTGGCAAGGTCGCATTCGCGGACACTGGATGAAGCCCAGTGGATGACCTCGGTGGTGAGCACGCTGCGGATCCCGGTTTCCTGGCAGAAACCAAGCAGGAGCAGGTTGATCGGCGCCGAGTCGGCATCGGTGAGCTCGGTCAGGTTGCCGATGCCCATCATGGTTTCAGAGTCGGGGTATCGTTTGCGGATCTCCAGGTAACGGCCCAGGGACCGGGCGAAGCCGAAACCGATGGGCTCGAGAACCGCATCGATCCGGTAGGGGACTCCCCAGTCCTCGAGCTTGCTCACATTCTCGTCGATTCCCGCGAGGGTGGCGTTGTCATCGGGAATGAGAACCACCTCGCAGCCGAGTGACCGGGCCACGTCGATATTTCCCGAGTTGACGCTGAGGACCAGCTCGGCCCCGGCCGCGACGGCCGGCTCGATCTCTCGCGGGTCGAGACTGTCAACCGATACGCGGAAGCCATTGTCGCGAAGCAGGCTGACGAGCTCTCCGACAGATTCGAAGGGCCCGCCGGGGTCACAGCCGAGATCGATGATGTCCGCTCCACTGCTACCGTAGCTTTTCGCCTGCTCGAGAACTTCTCCGGGCGAGAGCTGGGGGACATGGTTGATCTCGGCGATGACCTCGATGTCGTGATCGCCGTAGTCTTCTTCTACCACGGCGCTCCCCAGGTGGGCCGGCAGGTTTCGAAGGTCCCGAGGCCCCAGTTCGACCTTTACCCCGGTGGCTTCTTCGATGACGCGGAGCTCTCCGGTGCAATGGCCGGGAAGCACCAGTGAACTGATCGCCGGGTCGAGTTCGAGTTTTCGCGCGACCCACTCCGTCGTCATCAGGGCTGCAACGTCTATGTTCAGCTCGATGACCACCGGCTTGAAGTCCAGCTCCGGCTCGAGGCGCTCGAGGATCCTGCGAAGCGCAGGGGCGGCGAGCTTGCCGGTGACGAAACCTCTGGTGCTGGGGTCGGTCATCTCAGGCTCTTATCGTATCCACTTCTTCGGGAAGCCGGTGAGGGCGCTGTCATCACCTGGAAGCCAGGTGGAGAGCTCCTCGACTTCGTGGGCGAGCGTGAAGTCCTTGTCCGTGACTCCGCCGGCGCTGTGGGTCTGTAGCTTGACGACGACCCTGGCCCATCCGATTGCTAGATCCGGATGATGGAAACCCGCCTCGGCCCGGTAGCCGATGGCGTTGACGAGCATCAGCGTATGTGGCCAGCCGGGTGTCTTGAAACTCCTCCTGATCCACCCGTCGCGGAGTTCCCACCCGGGCAACTCGTTGAGTTTTTCGACGATCTCTTCTTCGCTGTATACTTTTTCGTCGCTCATGTTCGCGGCTCCTGTTTTAAGACCAGTCCCTCTGCGTCGTTTATTCTCTTTCCGGAGAATACCAACAATTAACAGAATCGGGCCGCGAAGTCGTTCGAAAAGATGCTGCACCAACGGCGCCGCTCAGCTGATGGAGCCACCATTGATGTTGACGACCTGTCCGCTGATGAAGCTTGCGGCATCGGAAACCAGGAAACGGGCGGTGGAGGCAACATCCTCGGGGGAGCCCCAGCGCCCGAGAGGGACCTCCTGCAGAACACGCTCCTGCCACTCTGCGGGCGCTTCCTCACCCCAGGCTGTTCGGATCCATCCCGGTGCCAGGCAGTTGACCCGCACCTTCGGCGCCAGGCTGAGGGCCAGGCTCCTGGTGAAGGCCATCACGGCTCCCTTGATGGCCCCGAAGAGCTCCCCACTTTCTCCTTCCATGCCGACCGCGGCCTGGTCCCAGCCCATGTTCAGGATGACGCCGCCGTGGTCTTTCATTGCGCTGCCGGCCTTGCGGGCCAGCAGGATGCTGGCTTTGAGATCGACAGCGATGAGGGAATCGAGCTTCTCCTGGTAGGAGAGCTTCGCTCCCTCTCCGGTCAGGATGTCGACGCCGGCGTTGTTGACCCAGATATCGAGGCGGCCGAGTGTCTCGAGGGCCTCCTCGAAGAAGGCGGTGGCGGCCTTCCCGGTTCGCAGGTCCGCCTGGATGAATTCGCAGCGAGCTCCCCGGGCGGTGAGCTCTTCCCTGAGTTTCTCGCCATCCGCGATTGAGCGGTTGGCATGGATGAGAACCTCGGCGCCGGCCGCGGACAACTCCAGGGCTATTGCCCGGCCGATACCCGAGGATGACCCCGTGACGACGGCGCGCCGCCCCTCTAATGAGTGAACGTCCTGGGGCGTTTCGTTTTCGGTCACGGTTCTTCCCTTATGCCGGGGGAGGAGGATGCCTTGCTCAGTCGGAGTTGCGGAGCTCAATCGTGGCGCTCTGCCCCGGAGATTCGAAGACCTCTACGCGCAGAATACGGGGCAGCTGCCCGAGCCTCGCCTCCAGCTTTTCACTGAGTTGCTCTGAAACCCAGCGGGCCAGCAGCTCGGCGGTCGTATTCTCGATGGGAAGCAGCACGCAGTCGTCCCGGGGGATGACCCACTCTTTCTCATCGGAGTTGATTCGCACATTCTCTTCAGTGACCTCGACGCCGAGGGTGTCGCTGTTGAGCGGAACAAGCATCCGGTGGTCGAGGCTGTCGGTGATTCCCTGCAGGATCTTCTTGAACTCGATGAAATCGAAGACCAGGTGGTCGGCCTTGAGATCGTCCTCGATCTCGGCGGCGACCTGGTAATTGTGCCCGTGCAATCGCTCGCAGACATTGTTCCCGAAGACAATGAAATGGGCGGCACAGAAGCCGAGATAATCTTTTGATACGCGGACGGTGTATTTCTGCATGGCAGGAGATTTCCAGGTTAGCCCGGTGGTTCCCCGCTTGCGGGGCCGGACGGCGGAAGGGCGATTATGCCAGCGCGAAGAGCGAGAAACAAGCAGCCCGCCACCAGATCGGCGCTGGTGCCCGGGTTGCGGCGGTTGCCATCCTCGCGCAGCCAGGTGTCGAGCTCTGTAAAGAGAGCCTCTGTGCCGGCCTCCGGCCAGCCTCCTTCGAGTACCCGGGCTGCTCCTGCGGCGGCCTTCCGGGCGGTTTCGGGGCCGCATTTACGGGCGATCAGGCTGTCGGGGTAGCTTGCCATGAACTGCAGGTGGAGACGGACGATGGCGCTGTCGAGCTCCAGCCCCGCCTCGCAAGACTCGCGCAGCCAGTCGAGGCCATCGCAGAACACCTGCTCGAAGCCGTTGACGTACTGGCGGGCGACAAGATCGCGTTTGGCGGCCAGTTCCATGGCGGCGATGAGATCACCCGGTGGCGTATCGTTTACATCGGCTGTCTGAACGCTGCCGAGTCCGCCGGGGGATGCGATCCGGATCGCCTCGTAGACTTTACGGCAGTCTTCGTCATCCAGGTTATCGAGGACCTCCCTGACTCCATCCCGCGGATCGGCGCCCTGCGGGGCGCTCGCCAGCGGACCCAGCAGGAGGATGATTCCGAGGTTTACGTTCTGTTCTGTCACCTTGCGGCTTTCAGTGACGGCCTCCAGGATCGTGTCTCCCAGGGGACGTTCTGCAGCCCGGTCGAGTGGATCGGCGATCGCACCCGCCGCCTCGATAAAATGGCGAAGGGTGGTGCCCTTGAAGCCCTTTGCGGGGGAGACGTTGCCGGCCTTGGGGGCCCTGGCCTCGAGGAGGCAGGCCATCATCGCCAGCTCGCCTGTGGAGAGATCCTGGTCACTCACGGCTGGAGGGCTCCAGTTGGTTCCGTTTCCCGCTCTGTCGTACGTGCCAGTACGTAGTCAAGTACAGCGAGGGAAATATCCTTTCCGCTGACCTCGCTGATGGCGCGCCAGCCGGGGATGGCATTGACCTCGAGGATTCGCGGGGCGCCACCAGGCCCCTGGAGGATGTCGACCCCGGCAATCTCGGCGCCGACAGCCGCGGCGGCCCTGACGGCAAGGCTTTCAAGTACCGCATCTGCTTCTACCGACTCGGCTGAGCCTCCCCGGGCGATGTTCGTCAACCACTCACCGGGAGGGGCCTTGCGGGCCATCGAGGCGGTGACCCGTCCGTCGATAACCAGCAACCTGAGGTCCGCTCCGCCATGGTCTATGAATTCCTGCAGGTAGAAGACTCCCCGGGCGGAGGTGATCTCGCCAAAGGCCTTCCTGGCCTCATCGATGCTGCGGGGACGCAGAATCCCACGTCCTTCTGAGCCGAACAGCGGCTTGAGCACGGCCTGCTCCTTGAGCTCAGCGAAGGCCTCCATGGCCTCTTGCGGATCTTCACAGACCAGGGTGCGAGGTACCGGGAGCCCGGCCTCCTGCAGCCGGCAGAGGCAAAGGTATTTGTCGACCGCCACCTCGAGGGCTTTTGGCGGGTTGATCACGGCGACCCCGGCTGATTGCAGGGCCTGCAGCGCGTCCATGCGGTAGATGACCTGCTCGAGGCTGCCGCCGGGAATGCTCCTGACAAGGAGGCTGTCGAAGTCTGTCAGCTCAAGCCCGCCGCAGCGTACTGCCGGGGAAGAACCTTCTGCCGAAGGGCATTCGGCCCGGAGTTTTTCCGGATCGGCAATTTCCAGGCGGATGTCCCTGAGCTTCGCGGCCCGCAGGAGATCCTCGACATGCCAGAGGTTGGCGCCACAGAGGATAGCGATTCGTGGGGTTTTCATTCGAGAAAGGACCTCCTGACGAGCTCGGGTTCGAGCTGCCCGAAGGTGAACTCAGTGCCGGTGTCGAGATTGCGGAAGGTAACCTCAGCCGGGCTGAAGAGAGCCGGGTCGATCCTGTAGAAGTCGCGGTCGTAGCGTTCAAAGATTTCGCTGAAGAGTGCGCCGTGGTCTTCAGAGGCGCAGGAAGGAGTCTTTGCCCCGAGCTCTTCGAGCGACGCATCATCACCCGTTACCTCGAGCTCAACCCTGGCACCGTAGAGCACCGCGTCATTGGTGCGCCCGATGGCGGCGAGGTCATCCGCAGCGGTCGGCGGGATGGGGGCGCTGCCGCTTCCGGCACGGACTCTTGCGAGGTCAAAGCCGAGCTCGTGCAGCTTGTGAAGGGCGGTCTCGACGCTGCGCGCCACGACCTGTATGCCACCGGCGGTGCTGGCGGTGGGGGCCACAGCGAGAGTGATATTCTCCGGCTCAGTATTCGTTTTCGATGCGATGAAAGCAAAAACCCCGGCGGAAGGCTGCTGCCGGGTTTCGAGAGCTCCGACGATTCGGGCGGCCTCCTCGACATGGCCGATGTCCTTGAAGAGTTCCTCGCCACCGTAGGCCGCGCGCATCGGGCCGGAGCCCATGGCGAAAAAATCTCCGATAGAGATCTGCCAGCCGGCGTACTGCGATGCCATGCAGGCGGCAACCGGCTCAGCTGTTGTCACGCAGACTCGGTCGAAGGGCAGGTCCGGGTGATTTCCCGATTCGATGGACACCTCGGCGAGATCGCAGAGGGTGAGGCGGGCGAGAAAGAGACCGGCTTCAATCCCTTCGTCGCCACCAATCCCGCAGCTGATTACACGCCCACCATCCTCGACGATGGTGCAGAGGTTCCCGAGCAGCTCGCTGCCGGCGAGTTGTGATTCGACGAAACTCAATGCCCGGTCGTTCAATTGTCTGCCAGTCATGGGGACCCTCCGTGATCGAACCAGCATTGTGCCAGAGTCAACGAATGGGTCAACCGCTCTAGGCCCCTGTGAATTGGACTTCTTGAGATTTTCCGGTATCTCCTGCTATCATGCCTGCCGCAGTAAAGATCTTTTAGCCCGGGTGGAAGAGCACTTCATGTCACCTTTCCTGATTCTCCTGGTCGGCGTATTATTCATTGTCGCCTCCATCATCTGGCTGAAGTTGCACCCCTTCTTCGCCTTGATCCTGGCGGCGGTATTGGTGGGTGTGCTTCCTTCCAATGCGGTTGTGGTGGCCCCCGGCGTTTCGGTGCTGCAGCAGGCCCTGGGGTCCTTTGAAAACTCCGCCGCGGAATTAGGTCTGATGGCCGGTAAGATCGGCATCGTTATCGCCCTGGCTGCAGTCATCGGCCAGTGCCTGATGGAAAGCGGAGCTGCCGACAGAATTACCCGGTCCCTTATCAATGTCTTCGGTGAAAAACGGGCGAACTGGGCCCTGTTGCTGAGTGGCTACTGTCTCTCCATCCCGGTTTTTTTTGACACGGTTTTTTTCCTCCTTATCCCACTGGCGCGGGCCATGTTCCTGCGCACCGGGAAAAATTACATGAGCTACGTCATGGCGATCTGTGCCGGTGGCGTGATCACGCACGGCATCGTGCCGCCGACTCCCGGTCCGCTTCTGATGGCGGAGACGCTGAATATTGAGCTCGGCCAGGCGATTCTGGGAGGATTCCTGATCGGCCTCCCGGTGGCGCTCTTTGGTGGCCTGGTTCTGCCGAAGCTGTTTGTTGCGCGTGGTGTAGACATCCCGATGCGGGATGCCCCGGGGTCATCGACGGCACAACTGCAGGAAATTGTTGACCGCCCTGAGAAAGATCTGCCCGGCTTAATGGTCTCGATTCTTCCGGTGGCCTTGCCCGTCGTCCTGATTACGGCTTACAGCGTCTGGAATGCTCTCGATCAAGATAAAGCGATCCTTGAGTTCATGGGAACTGAGAATGCAAAGCTGTACGAGGTCTGCAGAGATTCACTCGCTCTCCTTGGTAATAAGAACCTGGCCATGTTCCTTGCTACGGGGCTGGCCATGTGGTTGCTGGCGAGGTCGAAGGGTTACAGCCTGAAGCAGCTCACCACCGCCATCGAGCCGGCGCTCAAGGAGGCGGGGGTGATTATCCTGATCACCGCAGCCGGCGGTGCTTTCGGGGGTATGTTAAAGGGGACAGGTATCGGCAACACCATATCGGATATGGTTACGGATTATGTTGACGGAGGAGAGGCGAGCTGGGGGATCGGCGTCCTGCTGATCCTGATTGCCTGGGGTTCGGCCGCGGTCATGAAGATCGCGCAGGGATCGGGAACAGTGGCCGTAATTACCGCGGCTGGAATCATGGCGGGTGTTCTCGCCGGCCTCGCCGATGCGGGGGTCGAGCTTCCCTACCACAAGATCTACATCTTCGCGGCGATCTCCTTCGGTGCCAAGGTGATCTCCTGGATGAATGACAGCGGCTACTGGGTGGTCTGCAAGATGAGCGGCTTCACCGAGAAGGAGACGCTCAAGACCTGGACGGCGCAGCTGGCTGCGATGGGAGTTTTCGGGCTGATCGAGGTTCTCGTGCTGATTCACATTGTTCCGCTGAAATAAAGCGTTGTTGATAAGAGATTAATTTTTCCTCAATGGCGGTGTAAAATCGCGGTTTCGCCTTCTAACCGGAACGACACAGGAAGACGCTCATGCCACCTGAACTTAACAAGACAGTGCTCCTCTGCGGCGCTCCCGGCGCCGGCAAGGGTACCCAGGGTAAGATCCTCGGCTCGATCCCGGGTTTCTTTCACCTCTCCTGCGGTGATGTTTTCCGCACCATCAATATCAACTCTGTGATCGGGCAGAAGATCTGCGAATACACATCGCGCGGCGATCTCGTACCTGACGACATCACCGTCGAGCTCTGGCAGGAGAACATGAACGCCCGCACGGTCCTTAACGACTATAAGCCCAACGATGACCTGCTGGTGCTCGACGGGATTCCCCGCAACGTCGAGCAGGCCAAGCTGCTCACCTCCCATATCGAGGTGCTCATGCTCATCCATCTCGTCTGTGCCGACAAGAAGAAGATGATCGAGCGCCTGAGGCGGCGGGCCCTGAAGGAGAACCGTGCCGATGATGCGCGCGAAGAGGTCATCAGCCACCGCTGGGATGTCTACGAGGCGGAAACCCATCCACTGCTGGAATTCTACCCCTCCGATACCATCATCGAGGTAGACGCCACCCAGAGTCCATCAGAGGTGCTTACCGCTGTTCTCGAGAAGGTGACCCCTGTTCAGAACGCTCACTTCGGGAGGCTTTCCTGAGCCGCCCCTGCGTGTCCTGATTCCAGTGTTATGATCCGAATCAATCGAAATAAGCTTACGGGATGGTTTCTCCTGGTCCTGGCCGCCGCGGTTTTTCGCCCGGCAGCACTGCTGGCAGAAGAGAAGCGGACCAATGTCATCCTCATGATGTCGGATGACCAGGGCTGGGGAGATGCGGGCTACAACGGCCACAAGATCCTCAAGACGCCGCATCTCGATGCGATGGCGGCGGCCGGCCTTCGTTTTAACCGGTTCTATTCCTCATCGCCGGTCTGTTCGCCCACGAGGGGGAGCTGTCTCACCGGCCGCCATCCCTATCGCTACGGAATTCTCTATGCCAATGCCGCTGGACCAAAGGCACTCTCCCGCTACCTGTTGCCGAAGGAGGAGATTACGCTCGCCGAGGTTCTCTCAGGACGAGGTTACCGTACGGGACATTTCGGCAAATGGCATCTCGGTGATTTCGAGGGCAAGACGCGTTCGGCTCCTTCAGACCACGGCTTTGACGAGTGGTTTTCCACCGCTCGCAAGGTCGCCACACTGCATCCGGACGCGGCGAGCTACCGCCACAACGGCAATAAGGTGGAGGGACCTCTCAAGGGCGATGATTCGAAAATCATCATGGACAAGGCCATTCCCTTCATTCGCTCGGCGGTCGAACAGAAGAAACCGTCTTTCGCGGTGATCTGGTTTCACACTCCGCACCTGCCCATCCTCGCTGCCGAAAAACACCGCAAGCTCTATCCCGGTCGCAAGGACAAGGAGAAACACTATTGGGGCGCCCTGACGGCCATGGATGAGCAGGTCGGACGCCTGCGTGAGACACTCAGGAAGCTCGATGTCGCGCGCGATACCATGCTCTGGTTCACCAGCGACAACGGACCTGAGGGCAAGAAAGAGGGGCCCGGCTCCCCCGGTACCACCGGCGGATTGCGCGGGCGCAAGCGGAGCCTCTTTGAGGGAGGTGTGCGGGTGCCGGGCATCCTGGAATGGCCGGCCCGGATCGCCAAAGCGCGCCAGAGTGATGTGATCTGCTCAACCCAGGACTATTTCCCCACGGTGCTCGCGGCGCTGGGAATCGAATCTCCTGACCCTTCCCGGCCGCTGGATGGCGTGAACCTGTTGCCGTTGATCGCCGGGGCGGATTTCAAGAGGGGCAGGCCGCTGGCTTTCCAGAGCCGGAGTGAGCTGGCCCTGATCGATGGCCGCTACAAGTTGCACAGCAAGCTCGGCGCTGCGGGCAAGGATAAGCTCTACGATCTCTCCGCCGATCCCGCCGAGAAGAAGAACCTCGCTGCTGAAAAGCCGGCCCTGGCGGCGAAATTGCGTAAAACTCTCGAGGAGTGGCAGAAATCGACCCAGGCGAGCATGGCGGGCGCTGACTACCGTAAATAGTCTCTATTCGAAGAGGGCGCGGGCTTCCCGTGCAAGGCGCACCAGTTTTGCTTCACAATTTGCCAGGTCCGGCCCTTCGGTCAGGACGGTCAGGAGGGGTGAGCCCGGCTCAATTGTTTCACCGATTGCGGGGATGTCGGCGATAGTCCCAGCGTCCTCTTCTACCTGCGCATGCGAAGCGCTCAGCGCAACGGGGGTCTCGGCGAAAAGGATGGCCTTGGCGCACGCCCTCGAGGGGGGAGGGGCAAC
>JAYGDV010000003.1:0-16588 GCA_046582735.1 Planctomycetota bacterium | reverse complement strand
GCACAACGGGAGTTGCCCCCTTCCGCGGTGAAAACCTCCCGCACAAAGCTCCGTGGATCGCCTACAATACTGAACCAATCATCCCGTCTGTTATAATGAGGTTCCCGATGAATACCCGCTTCCTGTCCATCCCCGCTTTTGTCTTCAGCCTGCTTTGCTGTTACCCGCCTGCGGAGGCACAGACCGGCAAAAAATGGCTCGACATGAACTACGGCCCTTATTTTTCGGGCTCTGTCGAGGCCCCCGGCCCCGGACGCAACCTGACCTACAAGGGCCTGGTCCTGCGCCTCGATGGCAACTGGACTTCGGCCGCAGGATCTGCCGACAGCGCCACCATGCTGTTTGATACTGACCTGCTGCGCTTTTCGGCCGGCTGGACCGGTGGTCTCCTCAACATGCGGAACATCTCCTGGGATGGATCACACGGAACCCACTCGACCATGAAGGGCGACCCGGTTTTTCTCAACCCCCGGCAACCCGGCTGGGGCAAGCCGGAGGATGGTTCCTTCAAAGACCCCCGCGAGCTCCCCTACGGCCCCCTGCCCAGGAAATGGGCCCACTTCAAGGGGCTCTACCTGAACAAGGACCAGGTTGTTCTCTCCTATTCAGTCGGTAACGCCAACCTGCTTGAGCTGGCCTCCTTCCGCGCCATCGCCGGAGGGAAGGAAATGAGCCGCACTCTAAACATACGGGGTGCTGACCGCGATCTCCTGCTCCTGGCCTGTGACCGCGGAGACCAGCCCCTGGCCCTTTTAAACCGCAGCAGCCTGAAGGCGGGCAAGGGCCCCGCCCACTCTACCCTGGCCTTGCTGGGGCAGGTTCCCGGGAACGCTTCCGAAGCCTCTGGGGAAATCACCCTTGTAAGCCTGTCCCTGTCAGGGAATGCCCTTAACTGCCAGTGGCAGCCGGAAGGAACGCAGCTTCGCCTCAAGCTCTCGCCGGCGGCGGCCAAAGGCCACGGGCGGCTCAAGCTCTCGATCTGGAGGGGGCCGGCAGCAAGCCTCGGCAAATATGCCGCTGCCCTCGAAGCCAGTGCCCCACCGGCCGATCTTGCGCCCCTGACAAAAGGCGGCCCGGCAAGGTGGAAAGAGAAACTGGAAACCGAGTACAAGCCCGGGGCTGACCGGGGCGGCTTTGCCGTTGACGTCCTCTCTGTGCCCATGAACAACCCCTGGAAATCATGGATGCGCCTTGGCGGCTTCGATTTCTTTGCCGATGGCCGCCGTGGCGCCGCCTGTACCTGGATGGGCGATGTCTGGTTGGTTGATGGGCTCGGCCAGAAAGCAGGAAAGCTCTCCTGGCAAAGAATCGCCACCGGTCTTTTCCAGCCCCTGGGACTCAAGATCGTCGATGAGACTATCTACGTACTCGGCCGCGACCAGATCACGCTCCTGCGGGACCTGAATGGAGATGGAGAGGCCGACCACTATGAAAACTTCAACAACGATGCCGAGTGCACTGAGCATTTCCACGAATTCGCCATGGACCTGCAGACCGATGCCAAGGGCAACTTCTACTACACCAAGGGCGGGCGCCACGCCAAGGATTCGGTGGTCCCGCAACACGGCAGCATTATCCGGGTCAGCAAGGACGGCTCAAAAACCGACATCATCGCCAACGGTTTCCGCGCCCCCAACGGTCTCTGTGTAAACCCGGATGGCACCTTCATTACCAGTGACCAGGAGGGCCACTGGACTCCGGCAAACCGAATCAACTGGGTAAAGCCGGGCGGTTTCTACGGCTATATGTGGTCGTTTCACCGGGGCAAAAAGCCCACCTCCTACGACCCTCCGCTCTGCTGGCTCCACAAGCGCTACGATCGCTCACCGGCAGAACAGCTCTGGGTTCCCAAGGGCAGCTGGGGGCCGCTTGGCGGCAAGTTAATCTCCCTGTCCTACGGAACCGGAGCCATCTCACATATCCTGCATGAGCAGGTTGGGGGCCTGATGCAGGGTGGCGCGATCAAGCTGGACATACCAATTTTCCCGACCGGCATCATGCGTGGCCGATTCCATCCAGGGGATGGCCATCTCTACCTGTGCGGCCTCTTCGGATGGGCCGGCAACAGAACCCAGGCCGGCGGCCTGTACCGCATCCGGCATACCGGCAAGGCGATCCATCTTCCCCTCGACCTTCATGCCACGGGGAAGGGAATGGTCCTCACCTTCTCCGACCCACTGGACAAAGAGCGAGCCGCGAAGACGGGAAGCTATTCCGTTGAGCGCTGGAACTACCTGTGGCAACAACGATACGGGTCGAAAGACTACAAGCTCTCCGATGGCAAAATCGGCCGTGACCGCGTAGCCGTAAAATCAGCCACCGTGTCAAAAGACGGGAAGTCCGTGTTCCTTGAAATCGAGGACATGAAGCCTTGCATGCAGATGTTGCTCCGCTACAGACTGAGCGGCTCCGATGGCTCCAAGGTGTCACAGGAAATTTACAACACCATCCACAAGCTTGGCGACCACGCAAAGGTCGCCCCGCTGTTTAATTAGGCTGCGGTCTCCGCAAGGCCCGGCAATGAGAGACTCGGTGCCCTGCACCGGCAAAAAACTTTGCCCCGGCACCGGTCGCAGCGTTAGGATGCCCTTATGGCAGGAAAAAACGCCCTCTATGTCGGACTGTTCAGCCTGGTGGCATCCCTGGCCGCAGCCAGCCTGCCTGCGGAGGTCGTAAAAAAGGGTGCGGGCCCCGACAAGAAACCCGCCCAGAACCCGAAGGCGCCCCCCGGCAAAAAAGCAGTTGAGCAGAAGGAGGCTGCAGACCGGGCCCGGATTGAACAGATCAAGCTCCGGTTGGCCGACTGGGAAAAAAGTGCCGGGGTGCTGTCGCGCCATGGCCTTGATCTGACCGGCTTCCTGGCCCCGGACGCCCTGGCTTACAAGGCGGCCTCTGCCTATTTGCGGCTCAGAAACAGCCAGCTGACCCACAAGCAGGCTATCGACAAGATCGCGCTTTCTCTGCCCCGCTGGAAGCGCTACGAAGGCCAGAGCCTCTTCCTCCTCAAGATCGCAAACCCTCTCTACAAACAGGGAAAACAGAAAAATCGCATCTATACCCAGTCCAGGGGGCTTGGAGCAGAGACCCTTGTCATCCGGGATGCGAAGAAGCGGCGCATCAAGGCGAAGCTTGCCGGGCTGCCCGCCAACCTTCGCCTTGCGAGCCTGCGGCTGAAAAAATTCTGGCAGACCGGAGATGGCATTACGCGCCTGGTGCGCCCCGGAAGCCGCGAGGGTCTCTTGCGCAATCCCGGCTCCATCGGTCGCAAAGCAAAGCTCTCCAAGCCTTTTAAGGCCTGGGTTCTTGAAAAAGGGCCGGCAGAGCTCGAGGTGCTTGTGAGGCGTACACAAGTTGAGGGTTCAAAGAGTCGCCTCTTCAGGCTCTCTTTTGAAAGCTGGAAGATCTACGAGGGCCCGTGGGAGGGAGATCTCCTCGACCTCAACGAGAACCGTTCCTGGAAAGCGCTGGAATCCCTGCCCCTGGAGATTCGCCTGCCGCCAGGCGGCCTTTCGGTAAGCCCGGCCCTGCAGGCGATTATCGACGAGGCTGCCGCCCCCTGACGGCTGGCCCCTTGCCTGCAGCCTGCAAAGAACGTATTATGAGCGGGCTGGCTTGTGGCCCCCTGCGGTTTCTTCGCAGTGCCCCGCCACCTGGCCGGCAAGAGAAGAAGAGAACTGCAGTGAAGAGAGCTATAAGAAGACAGGGGAGGCCGCATGGCTGAAACTCGCGCCATCGAACAGAACACATCCCGGCTGGGGCCCTACACCTTTGTTGAAAGCTGCGGGGCAGGACCGCGGGGGCAGGTGTTCAAGGCCGAATCGAACAACCGGTTTTTTGCCCTGAAGATCTATCACGCAGAAGCCCGCGTTCGGCATGAGGATCTCAGGAGCCTGTCACGGGACCCGGGCCTCCATCATCCAAACATCCTGCCCGTGGATGACCTGGGGGTCATTGATGGGTGGCATTATTGCGCCTCCCGCTATCTCCACGGAGACACCCTCAGCCGTGTCCTGGCAAATCTGCGGGAAGACTCCTCCCGGCCCGACTCTCTCTGCCCGATCGGCCCCGCAGCCGATGGTTCCCCTCAACCGGATCACATCTACCGCTGCGTTCGAATGATCCAGCAGGTCGCCGAGGGGCTGCAGGAGGTACACGATGAGGGAATTGTCCATGGCCGGAT
Source organism: Planctomycetota bacterium (assembly GCA_046582735.1). GTDB lineage: Bacteria > Planctomycetota > UBA8108 > UBA8108 > UBA8108 > UBA8108. Next base: position 12,408 of record JAYGDV010000003.1, on the reverse strand, counting down.
CTCATCGGGGAATCTCATCTTTTCCCCCTCCGGCATGCTCATACTTCATGACTTCGGCGGCGGTGGCCACGCCCTGGAGAGCAACCTCTATTACCGCGCCCCCGAGGAGCTCCTTTCCAAAAGCTGGCCCGCACACAAAGGATCGGATCTCTATGCCCTCGGCGCGGTCCTGTATGAAATGCTGACGCTGGTGCCCCCGCATGGCGGCAACAGCGAAGAGCCACAGGCTGCGGGCGCCCTGCGCGAGGCCATCCTTGCCGGCCCACCCCCGGCGGCTTCCTCCATCGCGAATGAGATTCCCTTGTCACTTGAGGCCTGCATAGAAAAGGCCATGGCCTTCAAGCCGGAGAATCGCTACTCCGGTGCCGCCGAATTCGGGGATGACCTCGGGCGCTTCCTGGCAGGAGAAAACCCTCGTGCCGCCCTCGAAGCCCATACTGTTTCGGCCCTGCAGGCCCCGGCCGGTTTCCGATTGCCCTACCGGCTGATCGCCGCCTCGGTGCTCCTGGCGTTAACGGCCGCGGCGGCCTGGTACAGCCGGGAGGCGGCCCGCTTCGAAGGCGAGCGCCTTCGCTCCTTCAACCTGCCCAACACCAGTTCCGAGGCGGTTGAGCACCTGCTCGATGCCCTGGAGGCCCAAGGCGCCGACAAGCCGGCTGAAGCGGCGGCGGCTTTAAATGCGGCCCGGAAGCTCCTGCCCCACAACGAAAAGGCGAAGAAGCTTGCCGGGCGCCTCGGCCCCTTGGAGGCGGAGAAATAGCCTCCTCCGGCGGAGGTGACGGCGAGGGGCTTCTGCCGTACAATCATTTTCATGCGCGAACCTGCCCCCAACGATGAGCTCCGCCCCACGGTGAAGAGGAAACACGCCTGGTTGCTGTTTTTCTTCACCGCCCTGATTGTTACCGGGCTTGACCTCTGGACCAAGGAGGCCGTCTTTGACCTGCTGGATGTACACAATGGGATGCGCCCGGCACCGGACGGAGGAGAGCAGATCTATGTTGCAAGGCAGCAGGGAAGAGCCCTGATCCCCGGCTTCTTTGATCTCGAGGCTAATTACAATTATGGCGCCTTCAACGGCTGGTTTTCCAGCCACACGAAGATGCTTGCCCTGTTGTCATGTGCCGCACTGCTCGTCATCGCATCCGTACTCTGGTATGCGCTCGGCCGCTCAACGGCTCCGAGTCGCTGGTTTATTCTCGCCCTGGGCTTCCTTGCCGGTGGAACAGGTGGAAATTTCTATGACCGCTTTGAGTTACAGGCCGTTCGAGACTGGATCAAGTGGTATGTCGTTGTCGGCGGCGAGGAGTACGTCTGGCCGAACTTTAACATTGCCGACAGTGGCATCTGTGCCGGGGTCATCCTGATCGTTTTCCTGGAACTTTTCCGCAAAGAACCCCAGGAAGGCAGCCCGGAAACCCCTTCCCGGCAACCTATTCAACCCAGTCAGCAATAAATACGTTGGTGTTACCGGGGGTGGAGTTGTAGCGGTTAGACGCCCAGACCAGCTTCTTTCCATCAGGAGAGAACATGGGGAACCCGTCGAAATCTTCGGCGAAGGTGATACGCTCCTCTTTGCCGGAGGCGATCTCCACAAGAAAAAGATCGAAGTTCGGCTTGCGGCGGTCGTTGCTGTGCTTGTTGGAGGCATAGATCAGCTTGCGGCCGGCTGGATGGAAAAACGGACAGAAATTCGCCCGTCCGTTGCTGGTAATCTGCCGAATACCAGAACCATCGGCGTTCATAATGTAGATTTCGAGTCGGCTGGGCTCCACCTGCCCCTTCGCCAGCAGGGCTTTATATTTCTCGAGGTCTTTGCCCTTTGGGCGGCTGGCCCGAAAGCAAATGCTCTTTCCATCAGGAGAGAAAAACGGCCCGCCATCATAGCCCGGAATGTTTGTTAGCTGGCGCTGGTCGCTGCCATCCGGCTTCATGTCCCAGATTTCCAGGTCGCCTGTACGTGCAGAGGTAAAAACGATTCGCGAGCCATCGCGGGAATATGTCGGCTCGGCATCGTACCCCGAGGCCGTGGTAAGACGCTTGAGGTCCCCTCCATCGGCATTGGCACTGAAAATATCAAAGGCCTCATAAACTCTCCAGACATACGGCGGAGGAGGCGGGGGTGGAAGTGGGCAGTCAGCAGACCCCAGGTGCGTGGAGGCGTAAACGATTCGTGTTCCATCCGGGGAAAAATACGAGCAGGTGGTGCGCCCCTTGCCGGTAGAGATCTGCCGGCGTCCGCTTCCGTCAGTATTCATGACGAAGATCTGGTCGCATTTCATATCTCCGTGCGTGCTCTGAAACACCAACTCCCGGCCATCGGCGGAGAAATACGCCTCTGCATTTTCTCCCTCCGAGGTCAACGGGCGGACATTACGCAGGTGGCCCTCCCCCTCTATGCCGGGGACCGTTGCAGGTTGGCGATGGCTCACCCGGCATCCCCCAAGCAGGCATGCCGCCACGACAAGAAAAACTGCCGGCCGCACATTTCCGGCTGCCGATCCCAGTCTTTTCATTCTCTATCCCTCCTGTCATATTTCGAGAGGAAAGGAACGATGCCGGTAAGGATGAACTCCGACACTTCCTCGATCTGCCCCTGGAGCCCATCAAGGTTCTTTACCTGGATGGGCGCTTTGTACGTCCCCACGTTTTCAATATAAATTGAACGCGGGTCGCGCAGGTACGCTTCCACTCTCACGTTAAAAGCCCCGGGGCGCTCCCTGTCTGCGGGAAACACCAGGCGGAAACCATGAAGCCCGGCCGGGCGGCCGAACCCCTGCAGGTCCTCTCCCTGCACGCGGAAAATGCTGCTGGAAAGGAACTCCCTGGCAGAGCTGATCGCATTGGGCATGCAGGTAGCCCTGGCGGTCACCTGCTGAACCAGGATCGCCGGGATGCCAAGTGCCGGCATCGCATCTTCGAGAACGGTCTTAACCTTCCTGCCAAATTGTTCAGCCGTAATGCCCATATGATCCTCGGCAAACTGGAACCGGTCCCCGGTCAGTGTCAGCCTGGAGAATCCCCTGCCCCCCGGCCCCCGCCGCTCTATCCGTGCTCCTGTAGAGGTGCGGATAAAGTTCTCATAACCACAAGTAGTACAGATCTTATTATATACCTCGCGAACACGCTCAATCGTATATTTCGCGGGCAGATGCACGCATTCGCAGAGGAGGCTGATCGTGCTGGGTTCACTGAACATTCTGTTTTTTTCTCAAGTCTGGAGGCCGATTCAGCCGAAGAAAAGTCTACGAGAGTAAACTCTTGATACCCGTCCACCGTGGGGTGGTGCTCTTGCCGGGCACTCCTCCGCGGTTTTTTTATGTCCACCTCCCAGGGCGGGCCCTGGGCAGGTCACCTACTCGACATAGAGGCCGTTCTGGCGCAGTTCCTCTGCCAGCCCGAGGATTGCCTTCTCGCTCTTGGCCCCTCGCACAGCCACCGTCTTTTTATTCAGTCGCTCAAAGGCGATCTCGTGATGGCCGAAAAGCTCTGTGAGCCGGTCCAGCCCTTCGCCTGAGTCACCGCGGATAAGCGTAGCTCTCTCTCTGCGAAAAATTTCGACTCCCTGGGCCCACTCCTTGACCGAGAATTCGACATTGGGCGGCATTGCGTTACGGCCGTATTCCCTCAGGGCATCCATCAGCTGCGCCCCGGTGAACCCGGCACAGATTCCTCTCTTGACGCTTTCCCTCGTCAGTCGATAGCGCTTCACCCTGTCGGAACCCAGGCGATCGGCGAACCTGCTCAAAACCAGGTTCGCTTCATCTTCCAGGGGCATATCCGGGAAAACCAGCACCTCAAAATCAGGATTGATGAGAGCCGGGCGCCCCAGGGAATCACTCTCCTCCCAGTCCTTCAGGCCGAAGAAGCGCTGCCCGAGATCCGAAAGGCGCAAAGATTGAATGGTGCCGGAGACCAGCCCGACATCGACAACCCCAAGGAGCGCCATCCGATGGACAGCCCAGTAGCTCAGATCATGATATAGCTTCGCCATGGAAACCTTGATCGGGTCGACAATCCCGCGGTTGCGGCTGTGGTGCTCATCGTCACAGCAAGCCAGGTATTCTTCGCGGACTCCTGCCTCCTCCAGAGTGAAGAGGAAGCGGGCCACCGTGGCGCCAAGAAAAGACGGCAGGGAAAGCCAGGAGCCCGGCTTGAACTCCTTCAGCTGTTCGAGAAAAATCTTCCGCAGGCTCTTTTGATGGAAACTCCAATGCCCATCCTGGTGATCATCAAGAAACAGATCGAAGAGCGCCTGGAGCTTTTCTCGCAGCGTCTTCTTCTGCCATTCCCGCCGGCGCAGGGCAATCGGCACCAGCTGCTGATCTTCAACCTCGAAAAAGCGAAGGCGGCGAGCCGTATCGAGCAGATGCTGTACGACCTTGCCCTCGAAAACATCCTGGCAACGAGTGGCAATCAGGGAGCCGGAAATCCGGTCCTCGATCTTCTTGTAGAGCCTCCCCTCCCGGGTCACCTCGAGCTTATCAGAGCGCACCAGCTCAAGCAGGCGCTCCATGTCGATTACAAAGTCATTCCCCAGAAAAACCTCGGCCTCATTTTCCCGTGGCAGTTTTGCGGAAATGCCGAGGAAGTCCTCAAAAAGGCTTTCCTGGTAGAGAATCAAGGCCTCTTCCTCAAACTTAATTCCAAAGTCTTTCAGGTTGAGCACCCCGATGGTCCCCAGGGACGATTTTTCAAGCAGGCGGCGCCACTCTTTCGGGAAAAGCCCGCCATCTTCCTTGCTGCTTTCTGAAGAAGGAGACTCGCCGTTCTTGCCACCGGCGACCGCCGAATGGGGCAGGATTCCATGGCTGTCCTCGAGGGCCTTCAGCGCTGCTTTGCGCAGAGCCTTGTCCGGAAGTTTTCGAATGCGGCTTGCCGGCCGCGCTGCTCTCTTTCCTTCTGCGCCGGAGCACTTCAGGCTCAACATCTCTATCGGCCCGCGCTCCTCGATGGAAATCGTTCGCCTCAGGGCATTGCCGAGCTCCTCGGGAATCGTGAAGACCTCCTGCCGGCCACCGCCATTCCCGTTGCCCATCCTCTCCTTATGAACAAACCCCCCGCCCAGCAACGAGCGAAGGGTCGTCTCTACCTCATAATCGGCAATCTGTCCGCCGTGCTGCCCGGAGCGCACCTCGCCCAGGGTGCCCTGGTAGCCATCTCGCCTCAACAGGGACACCAGGAAGGCCTTCTGTGAACCCCCAAGTCCTTCGAAGCGCTTGCGGACCGCATCCTGGTCGCTCATGCATTTCCTCAGAACACTCGCCAACTTGTCTTTGGCGCTGACCATCCCATCGTCCGGCAGCCAGCAAAGATGATAGCTTTGAAGGTCAGCCTTCGGACACTTGCCTAAGAATTCTTTTAAGAACATTGGACCTCCTTCGTCCCCGCCCTTGCCCTTTCGGGCTCCACTGTTTCCACCAATTCTTCAGCTTCCATAATCCGGTACGGATATCCCTGTTCGGTCAGGAACAGCTGCCGCTTCTCGGCAAATTCCTGCTCCCTGCTGCTGGCAGCAATTCCGCTGCCGCGTGTAACCAGGGAATAAAATACCGCGCATCCGGAATTCTTTTTGGGCCTCAGGATCCTCCCAAGGCGCTGAGCCTCTTCCTGCCGCGAACCGAATGTCCCGGATATCTGTATTGCGACATTCGCATCAGGCAGATCGACAGCAAAATTTCCAACCTTGCTGACCACGAGAGTCCGGATCTCCCCGTTGCGGAAACCCTCGTACAGTTCATCCCTGGTCTGCTGCGGTGTCTTGCCGGTGATCATGGGAGCCTCCAGCTCCTCGGCCACCAGCTGCAGTTGATCAAGATACTGGCCCAGGATGAGAATGTGGTCGCCCGCGTGAAGGCCGACCAGGTTCTTGATGGCCTCCATCTTCGCCGGATTTTCCGATGCGATCCGGAATTTTCCCCGGCGCCCTGCCACCTGGTAGTCCTCTTTCAGCTCGGGGGCCAATTCGACTCTGACTTCCACGCACTCGGCATCGGCTATCCAGCCGCCCCCTTCAAGAGAGCGCCAGGGCACATCGTATTTTCGCGGCCCAATCAGGCTGAACACCTCTTTTTCTTTCCCGTCCTCTCTGATGAGCGTCGCAGTCAGCCCAAGGCGGCGAGTCGCCTGGATCTCTGCAGTGAAGCGGAAGACCGGTGCCGGCAACAGGTGAACCTCATCATAAATGATCAGGCCCCACTCGTTCTCAGAGAAGAGCTTGAAGTGCTCAAAGTCATCCATCTTTGACTTGCGATAGGTAAGCATCTGGTAGGTAGAGATCGTCACCTGGCGGATCTGCTTGACCTCCCCGCTGTACTCCCCCACCTGCTCTTCTGTCAAAGTCGTTTTCTCCAGCAACTCCCGGCGCCATTGCCGCAGAGCCGTAACGTTGGTGGTCAGGACAAGCGTCTCCTTGCCTACAGCCACCAGAGCCCCCATCCCGACAATCGTCTTGCCCGCCCCACAGGGGAGAACCACAACGCCGCTTCCGCCATGTTCGCTTCCGCCCGCATAGAAAGCCTCAACTGCAGCATCCTGGTAGCTGCGCAGCCCGAAGGGCTCTCCATCCGGGAGCTTTTCGCGCAGGTCCACTTTAAGGTTTTTTCCTTCACGGTAGCCTGCGAGATCCCGGGCGGGGTAACCAAGCTTGGCCAGAACCAGCTTGAGCTGCCCGCGGCATTCAGGCCGGACCGGGAGGCCTTTTTCAGACAGAACGCCGGGAAGCAGGAACTCCTCGAGGTGGCTCAGTTCTCCGAGGCGCTCAAGGAGAGCGTCTTCGTCAGCCGTCAGGACGATGCCCCCACGGCCATCGCCGATCAATTCAAGGCGCCCGTAGCTGTTAACCGCCTCGGTAATCTCTTTGGCGATATTCGCCGGAACCGGATATTTCGAGGCGCCCTCCAGGAAATCAAGGATCTCAGCCGCATCGCCGCCCGATGCTCCGGCATTCCAGAGGGAAAGCGCCGTGATCCGGTACATGTGGATGTGCTCGGGGCTCTTTTCCAGTTCGGCAAATAACATCAACCGGTCTCGCACCTCGCCGAAACGGGGATGGTCAGCCTCCAGGATAATTGACCGGTCACTTTGAACGATCAGGGGGTTTTCCGGATTGAGTGCCATTGTGTCTGCCTGCGCTTTCTACTGTTTTCTTAACTCACTCAGAGCTCACCGATTCGCCATTCCCAGCGTCCTGCTCTGAACCACCTTCCACCGCCTCAACGTCCTCAACGTCCTCAACGTCCTCAGCCTGGGCAACCTGCTCAAGGCTTGCAAGGGCGTCTCCCTTTTTGAGGTTCATCATCTTGACTCCCTGGGTCGCCCGGCCCATCAGGCTGATATCGGCTGCCTTCATTCGCATTACGAGGCCTTCCCTGCTCATCAGGACAACATCATCATCCTCTCGCACAGCCTTCAGTCCAACCACAGGCCCATTTCGTTCGCTCGTTTTGATGCTGATAATTCCCGATCCGTTGCGCTTCTGCCGGCGGTAGTCCTGGAAGCGAGTCCGCTTTCCGAAGCCGTTGGAGCAGGCCGTCAAGAGCGTCACCCCCTCCTGCGAAGGATCGAGAACCGCCATGTCAACCACCTCGTCTTCCTCGCGCAAGCCGATCCCTCCCACGCCGGCAGCCGCGCGGCCCATGGGCCGGACATCCTGCTCATCAAAGCGGATGGCCATCCCGCCCCTGGTGCCGAGAACAACCTCCTGGCCGGGACGGCAAAGAGATGCCCCTATCAGGGCGTCTCCCTTGTTGAGCTTGATGGCAATAATCCCTTTTTTCTTGGGGCGGGAAAACTGGTCCAGGCTGACCTTTTTCGTCCTGCCCTGACGGGTGGCGAACAGAACGAACCGCTCAGCATCGAACTGGTCAACGCGCAATTGCTGGCTGACCGTTTCGCCCGAAGCAAGCTGAAGGAAATTGATGATCGGGCGGCCCTTGGCGGTGCGCCCCACGTTGGGAAGCTCAAACACCTTGAGCCAATACGCCCTGCCCATGTTGGTAAACAGGAGAATGTAGTCATGGGTGGATGCGGCAAAGAGGTTCTTGACGAAATCGCCCTCCTTGTTGCTGCCCCCGGTAACCCCGCGGCCGCCGCGGCCCTGGCTTCGGTATGTCTTCAGAGGCGTGCGCTTGACGTAGCCCTCACGTGTAATCGTAACAGCAACCTGCTCTTCCGGGATGAGGTCTTCATCCGTGTAGTCTTCCGCCGCCTCAACGATCTGGGTGCGTCTCGGATCGCCCAGTTTCTTTTCGGCCTCCGCCAGCTCCTCGACAATCAGGCCCAGAACCAGTTTCTCGCTGGCGAGAATCGCCCGGTAACCCGCGATGGCTTCATGCAGCTGGTTGAGCTCTTCCTGCAACTTCTGGCGCTCAAGCCCCGTCAGGCGGCGCAGCTGCATTACAAGGATCTGGTGTGCCTGGATCTCGGTGAACCCATGCTCCTTCATCAGCCGGGTCTGTGCCTCCTCGTCATTCTGCGAAGAACGAATCAGGGCAATCACCTCGTCGATGATCTCGAGCGCCTTCAGGAGGCCCTCGACGACATGCGCACGCTCCTCCGCCTTGCACAGCAGGTAGCGGGTGCGGCGGCGAATGATTTCCACCCGGTGGCGCTTGTACTCAACGAGAAGCTCCTTGAGGCCGAGCGTCTCGGGGCGGCCCCGCAACAACGCAATATTAATGATGCTGAAGGTCGCGCTGAGCTGGGTGAACTTGAAGAGCTGGTTTATCACCACATCGGGAGAAGCGGACATCTTGAGTTCAATCACAAGGCGGATGTTTTTGTCGCTCTCATCTCGAACATCTGCGATGTCCTGGATGCGGCCATCTTTCACGCATTCGGAAATCTTCTCGATGATGGAGACCTTGTTTTCCTGGTAGGGAATCTCGGTAAAGACGATGCTGTCCTTGTTCTTGCCCTCTTCAATGTGATAGGTAGAGCGCACCTTGATCAGCCCCCGCCCCGTCCTGTAGGCCTGCCGGATTCCGCTGCGCCCGCAGATCTCCGCCCCCGTGGGGAAGTCCGGCCCGGGAATGTGCTCCATCAGCTCATCGACTGAAATGTCAGGATTGGCGATCAGGGCCCGCAACCCGGAACAAACCTCGCCAAGGTTGTGTGGCGGCATGCTCGTCGCCATGCCGACCGCGATGCCGGTTGATCCGTTACAGAGAAGGTTCGGAAAGGCCGCGGGAAGAACACTTGGCTCATCGAGGCGGTTGTCGAAGGTCTTCTGATGGTCAACGGTTTCTTTGTCAATGTCCGTCATCAACTGAACCGTGCCCTCGGTCATGCGGGCCTCGGTGTAACGCATGGCCGCCGGCGGATCACCATCGATTGACCCGAAATTGCCCTGGCTGTCCACGAGAGGGTAGCGGGTATTGAAGACCTGGGCCATTCGCACCAGGGTGGGATAGATTGCGCCATCTCCGTGGGGGTGATAGCTCATCATGGTCTGCCCGACGATCGCAGCGCATTTCCTGTGCGCACTGCGGGGGCCCAGGTTCAGATCCCGCATGGCCACAAGAATTCGCCTCTGGGATGGCTTCAGGCCATCGCGGATATCAGGAAGAGCGCGCTGAATAATCACGCTCATTGCGTAGGTCAGGTAGGACTCATTGAGCTCCCCCCGGATATCCTGTTCGAGGATTTTTTCGCCGGCGCCGAAGCCGGTGTCTTCGTTTTCTGCTATTTCTTTATCAGACATCCAGATTCTTTACATCCAGGGCGTTCTCCTGGATGAAATTCCTTCTCTCTTCAACATTGGTTCCCATGAGGATGGAAAACGCCTCGTCCGCCTTATCCCGGTCCTCAACCGTAACCTTGAGCAGGGTGCGGCGCTCCGGATCCATCGTGGTGTGGTATAGCTGGTCAGGGTTCATCTCGCCCAGGCCCTTGAAGCGCTTGGGCTCCAGCTGGCGCTCAGCAGCGGCATTCACCCCCTCAAGGATTCCCAGCAGATCGAAAACATTCTGTTCTTCGTCCTCGCTGAAGGAAAGCGCCCCCAGTGGCTCCGGCTCTACCACCCCAAGCTCCGAATCTTTCATCTTCAGCCTCAGGGGTGCCGAGGCAAGCCCGTACTTCTCCAGGGTCTCGCGGATCTCGCCCAGTGGCCCGCTCTCGAAAATACTGTAGAGCGTTACATCTGCGGCCCTCCGCTGCTCGAGCCCCTCAGACTCATCGCAAACCCGAAGCTCTTCGCCCCTCTCCATGCCGAGGGCCTTGATTCGCTCACTGCGCGCAGCCTCATCGTGAAAGAGCTCACAGCTGGGGTCCCGGCCGCCATCGTTCTTGACGGCGGCCATGAGCGGCGGCAGGCTGCCCCCTTTTCCTGCCTTAGAGAGGTAAGCCTGCAGGGTAAGCCCCTTGCGCTCAAGGGACCCTTCCAAGCCCCCAAGACGGGCGATCGCCTCGCAGAGCACCCGGAAGGCGCCCGAGCGGAGCTCCGTTTTCCCCCCATCCAGCAACAGCGTTACATTTTCAACCCCGGTGCGAAGCATCTCGGTTTCGTATTCTTTTTCGTTCTGTACATACATCGACTCCTTCTTCGACCCCTTGCGCGGCGCCAGCGCATAGAGCGGCGGCTGGGCGATATAAACAGCCCCCTCCTCGATCAGCTCTCTCATGTGGCGGAAGAAAAAGGTTAAAAGCAGTGTGCGAATATGGGAACCGTCCACATCCGCATCTGTCATGATAATCACCTTCCCGTAGCGGAGCTTGGACTTGTCGAAATCCGCCCCGATGCCGGTTCCAAGCGCGGAGATAATCGTCTGGATCTCCTGGTGCCCCAGGATCTTGTCGATTCGTGTTTTTTCTACGTTGATGATTTTCCCCCGGATCGGAAGGATCGCCTGGAACTCTCGCACCCGGCCCTGCTTGGCCGAGCCTCCCGCGGAATCTCCCTCTACGATAAAGACCTCTGTCTGGAAGGGATCCCGGCTGGAGCAATCAGCGAGCTTTCCAGGCAGGCTTCCACTTGAGAGGGCTGTTTTGCGACGCGCCATATCCCGCGCTTTACGCGCCGCATCGCGGGCGATTCTCGCATCGACCGCTTTCCTGCAGATAGCCTTCGCCGTAGAGGGGTTCTCGTCAAGGTAGCTGGAAAGACCCTTGTTAACGATCTGCTGGACAACGCCCTTAACCTCGGTATTGGAAAGCTTGACCTTGGTCTGGCTCTCGAACTTCGGGTCGGGCACCTTGACGCTGACGATGCAGGCGAGCCCCTCGAGGTAATCCGCCCCATCCGGAGCCACCTCTTTTTCCTTGATCAGCTTGTTTTCCCGGGCGTACTTGTTCAGCGTCTGCGTCAGACCCGACTTGAACCCGCTGAGGTGGGTGCCCCCATGTTCGGTGTTGATGTTATTGGCAAAGGTGTAAAGGCTGTCGGCGGAATAGTCCCGGTTGTACTGGAAGGCGATCTCCGCCTTCACGCCGGAACGGGTGTCTTCTTTTTCGAAATAAACAATGTTGTCGTGAACGGTTTCTTTCTTCCGATTCAGGTATTCGACGTAGTCCTTGATCCCCTCTTCATAGAGAAACTCTTCGGATTTTGAGCTCCTGTCATCGGAGATCGAGACGCTGAGACCGCGATTCAGGAAGGCCAGCTCCCGGCATCTTTTCGCCAGCGAGGCATATTGAAACTCAACCGTTTCCATGATGGTCCCATCGGGCTTGAATTGAACTCTGGTTCCGGTTGCTTCGGATTCACCCTTGACCTTGACCTTTCCGATGGGTTCGGGGGCGCGATTGTCGCCTTTTCCCTTGAGCTCATAGCGCTGGACATAATGCTTTCCATCCCGAAAGACATCCACAGCGAGCCACTCACTCAGGGCGTTTACCACGGACACACCAACGCCGTGCAGTCCACCGGAAACCTTGTAGCTGTCATGGTCGAACTTACCACCGGCATGGAGGGTGGTCATCACCACATCGAGGGCGTCGTTGCCGGAAGCGTGTTGGCCAACAGGAATCCCCCGGCCGTTGTCTTCGACCGAAATGCTTCCATCTTCGTGGATGTGCAGCTTGACGGCTGTACAGTGGCCGGCCATTGCCTCGTCGATGCTGTTGTCGAGCACCTCGTTGACCAGGTGCTCAAGACCTGAGATATCGGTTCCCCCGATATACATGTCCGGGCGCATCCTCACCGCCTCAAGGCCCTCGAGAACCTTGATGTTACTGGCCCCGTAATCTTCCTGCGCTTCAGCGCCGGAGGTCTTGGTTGTCCCGGTGCCTTCTTCGGATGAACTCATGTATTTCTCTCGAAGGTGGCGGCCCTGAAGCGAATGTCCCGAAGGTTGGGGAAATCATCTCCCTGGCGCAACGATTCGATAATTTCTTCGCGGTAATAGGCAGACAACTCACCGAGTAAAGGAGCAGAATCCACCTCTACATCGAGGGTCCCTCCTCTCAGGTCTA
>JAYGDV010000365.1:0-2552 GCA_046582735.1 Planctomycetota bacterium | reverse complement strand
AGCAGCAGCGCTCCCTCGCACGACATCAGCGAACGGCGCACCTCGTGCGAAAAATCGACATGGCCGGGAGTGTCGATCAGGTTGAGCTGGTAGGTCTCACCATCTGCGGCCTTGTATTCGAGGGTAACCGTATTGCTCTTGATCGTGATGCCGCGCTCTCGCTCGAGATCCATGCTGTCGAGAATCTGGTCACGAAATTTTCGATCATCGACCGCTCCACAGGCCTGGATCAGGCGGTCAGCGAGCGTCGATTTTCCATGATCGATGTGGGCTATAATTCCAAAATTGCGTATGTGTTCCACGAATTCGAGTCCAGCCCCGCAGGGTCCCTGGGAAAAAGCCGTTATTCATACAAGCAGGCTATCTTATGACATATTTCCCGGGCGCGCTACAAAGCACGATGGAAGGCGCCGGAACCCCATTGAAGCTGATTGGCAAGACGCCGCCTAATCAGCGGATCTCAGGGCTTTTCCACCTTCCACCAGCTCTCGATATCGGAACCCAGGGCCTTGACCCTGCCCGCCTCCGCCGCTGCCAGGTCGTTCTTTTCGTGTGGATCGGCGCCGAGGTTGAAAAGCTGCGGCTTGTCCCAGATGGGATCCCGGTACCTTGACTGCCGCTGGCGGGAGATAACCGGGCTGCCCCGGTGAGGAAGAATCAGCTTCCACTGGCCGCTGATGCACCAGCGGTAGAGAAGGCCCGGGACCGGATCGTCAATCCCGACCACATCGTGCTCGAAGATCTCTCCGAATATTTTGTCCCTGGAGCTTTTACCTCCCGCGGCACAGAGATCCAGCAGGTTGATCCCCTGCATGGCGGGAGCCGCCTCGAGACCCGCGGCCGCGAGGATCGTCGGCGCCAGGTCGATGCTGCTGACGAGCGTATTGTGGCTGGCTGGCTTCAGCTTACCGGGCCATTTCAACATGACCGGGGTCCTGGTGCCGCCTTCAAAAGGCGAGCGCTTGGACTTGTAGTCACTGCCGCGTGTTTTCTCTTTCTGGATCCAGCCGTTGTCGGCCACGAAAACCACGAGCGTGTCGTCGCTGAGCTTCTTCTTGTCCAGGTAACCCAGCAGCTCTCCGCAGGTCTCATCGAACCACTCGCACATCGCCTGGTAGCGGGCAACGTGAATCGACTTGCCCTCCGCCTTGTACTTCGACAACAACCTGGCCGGAGGATTGTGCGGAGTGTGGGGAAGAAACGGTGCGTACCAGATGAAAAACGGCTTCTCTCCGGCGGCATCGATGAAGTCGAAGATCGGCTTCAGTCCCTTGCGGCCGATCGTCAGCCCGGGGCCACCATGGCGCCCCTTGGTCGTCATGCCGTGGGTAAAACCGCCAAGCTCGTAATGGCCCTCCCACCACTTGCCCGACTGGTGGCTGAGATAGCCTTTCTTTGCCAGCAACCTCGGCAGGGAAGGAACCCGCTTAATGTGCCGGAGCATCTCCCTGCGATCGGTGCCCTTCGGCGGGTCATTGCCGGTGATCTTGTGCTGGTGTGGATAGAGCCCCGAAACCATGCTGGCAAGGCTCGGGCGGCAGAGGCTGGTAGGGACGTAGCCACGGGGGAAAACCACGCTCTCGGCCGCAAGGCGGTCGAGGTTCGGGGTCTTGATCACCTTGTGACCCATGAACCCGAAGTCGGTCCAGGACTGGTCGTCGGAAATAATCAGGACGATATTCGGCTGTCTTGCTGTGGCCTCCACGGCAGAAAAGAGAACGCCGAAACAGGCCGCTGCAGCGAATAAATACCTCACCGTCGAGAACCTCCCGTTGTGAACAAGAACCGGGGCAATTCAGGAACGATACCCGCCCCATCGACGGATCTCCCCCCTTGAATCGGTGCCGGCCTTTACACGAACGCGAAGGCGCCTCTGTTATGCAAAGCGCCCGCCGGTGGCGCCAGGGAACTGATTATTCAACGCAGGACGCTGAGCCCAGCGGACAGAGATTCCCCTGCCCTGATTCAACCAGGGTCGCTGAGCCGCCGCATTCGGGAAAGGGCGCCCCCGGAGCCGCACCGCCCTGAAACTGGTAGGCGATGGAAAATACCGCATCGGTAAGATCCCTGTTGTCGTCGCTGTTGCAATCCGCCGCGGCCGAGCAGGCTGTCGCCGGTCCCTTCCGAACCAACTCGTTGATGATCCAGATCGCATCGGCGATGTTGCTCCTGCCGTCATTGTTAGGGTCGCACCGGATAAAATCGCTGACCTGTGCAACCGCCTGGGTATGAAAGCTGATGTGAGCGTTTTCGCAGCAGCCGAAATCCTGCGTTGCACCGCTCACTGTCGCCACGTTCTGCACCGGCTGGCCGGCTCCCTGCATATCGTCGCGCCAGAGCAGGTTACCCTCGATGAGGGCATCCTCGCCATCGGGCTGGGGAGCATTGGCAGCGACATTCAGGGTCAGGATGCGGACCGAGCCCACCGGCTCGAGGGTGACGGGCATGGTGAAGGAAAGAACGACCGCGCTGACTGCACCCGGTCCCTGGTCGTTCAGCGATGGGTCTACCAGCTCCGTTACTTCGAAGCCGCCGTTTCGGATTCCGCCCTG
>JAYGDV010000242.1:0-2088 GCA_046582735.1 Planctomycetota bacterium | reverse complement strand
GTCTCTTTCCCATCGTCTGTTTCCTGCTGATCCTGACGGTCTACGCCCTCTTCAGAAAACTCTGGCCCGCCCTGGTCTCCGCCAGCATCGCCATTGTGGCTGTCACCTGGACAATGGCGATCGCTGTAGCGATTGACCCGGAGGTCAGCATTATGCTGGCCGCCATTCCCGCCGTTATTCTCATCATCTCCTTCTCCGATGTCATCCACCTCTGCAACGCCTACCTGCTCGAATTAAGGAAAACCAGCGACAAAACCGAGGCCATCCTGCGCAGCGCCGAGGATGTCGGTAAGGCCTGCGTCTACACTTCGATCACCACCTTTGTCGGTTTCCTTGCACTGGCCGTTGTGCCCACCCCCATTTTCAGAAAGCTGGGGCTGCTGCTCGGGCTTGGTGTGGGGATCGCCCTGCTGCTGGCGATGACCCTCTTCCCCATCCTGCTCTCCTTCCTGCGTCCCCGCTCCGCCTGGACAAGTGGAATCGCCTCGGTCAGCCAGGATCTGCTCGATCGTTTTCTGTCCTTTACCCGGGAACTCAGTCGCGTGAGGCCATGGTTGATCATCTTTTTCTTCGCCGTCCTGCTGGTGACCAGCATTTTCGGAATCTCGAAGATCGAGGTGGAAAACGACATCGCCAAGCGGCTCGGTGAAAACAATCCCGTTCGCAGGGATACGGAGTATTTCATCGAACATTTTGCCGGAACCAATGTGCTCGACCTGTACCTGCAATCCGAAGATGAGAGCGGTTTACTGGAGCCGGGGATCTTCCAATCAATCACCGAGCTTGAAAAAAAACTGGTGGAACTCGAGGAGGTAGACTCGGCTGTTTCGCTCGCCACCATCATCTCAGAACACTACCGAAGACTTCCCGCCTTCCTGACCAGCGGCAAAACCCTCCCGGCAAGCCGTCCCCTGCTGGAAAAATATGTCGAAGAAATCGGGAAAAGAGATCCCCAGGGTCTCAGCTTCCTGTTGAACTCCAACCGGCAGAGATTGAGATTATTTGTGCGCCTGAACGTCGGGGGCCTTCGGGAAACCCACGATGCCGGCGAGAAAGTCGCCCGGGTCGCAGAAAAGCACCTGGAGAACCTCCCGGTAAAAACCGAGGCCACGGGGATGGCCTACCTCATCGGCGGCTGGCTTGACCGGATCATCTCAGCCCAGAAAAAGGGCGTTGGGATTTCGTTCGCCGTTATCACGGTGCTGATGGTCATCGCCTTCCGGTCCCTGCGGGTGGGCCTGTGGTCGATGATTCCCAACGTGCTTCCCCTCCTCGTGCTGGGAGGCTACGTCGGCCTGGCCTGGGAATTTACCGACTCCGACACCTTCATGATCGCCATGCTCGCCATCGGCATGGGGGTCGACGATACGATCCACTTCCTGACAAGATACCGCCTGGAGATGGGCCGCACCGATGACGTCGAGGAAGCTCTCAGCAATACCTATCACTATGCCGGACGGGGAATCGTAATGACCACCCTGATCCTGACCATTGGCTTCTGCCCGTTTATATTCTGCCAGTATTTCAGCCTGCATATCCTGGGTACCCTCCTGCCCCTGGTACTCATTGTCGCATTGCTGGCAGACCTGCTGCTGTTGCCGGCGCTCGCACGCCTTCGCCTGCTGCGATTCTGAGACGGAGACCGTCGTGAAAGGAAGGCTTTACCACCGGCAGCAAAGAAGGCAGAACGATACCGCTTAATATGCCCTCGAAATCGAATAACCCATATAACGGGCTCCTGAACATCAACAAACCGGCAGGGATCACCTCGCACGACGTCGTGGACAGGGTGCGCAGGCTCCTCGGACAGAAGCGGGTCGGCCATGCCGGCACGCTCGATCCCGCAGCCACGGGGATCCTGCTGGTATGCGCCGGGCAGGCCACACGGCTTGTCGAATACCTCGTCCCGGGAATCAAGACCTACCAGGGAGCCATCGTGCTCGGCAGGAGCACCGACACCTATGACCGCGAAGGTGAAACAACGGGTGAGGCAGAGACAACACACCTTGAGCGCAGGATGGTGGAGAGCGCCATGGCTGATTTCACCGGCGAGATCGAACAGGTCCCCCCCGCCTATTCCGCCATCAA
>JAYGDV010000230.1:0-2597 GCA_046582735.1 Planctomycetota bacterium | reverse complement strand
ATTTCAACCGCCCCAACCAGGATACTCCTCCTGCTGGCTGGACTGCATTCAGAGGGGAATGGGGGATCTCAGAGGGATCCCTGGCAGGTGAATCCAGTGAAGCTGACAGCAATACACTCCGTGAGGCATGGATCTGGGCCGGGGCTCCACCGATCGAAATGCCTTCCACCCTGGGACTTTCCTTCGACATGAATTTCCTCACCGGTCCCAATACCGAGGATGGGGTCGGCCGTCACGCCGGCGTCATGTTTTGTTCTACGAGCTCGACTCATCGCTGGGATGAGGAAGCGGGGACCAGTGGTTATTGCCTGGACTGGATTGACAGGCCGAAGGACCGTGGGGTTCGGCTTGTTCGAATAGATGGAGTGCGCCAGGAGCTTCTGGGTAACGTCGCGGAGCTGCGTGGGCCTCCACTGCATTGGCAGGTTACAGTCGATGCCACCACGATTCGTGTCTGGGGTGATGATCAACTTATCATGGAAGTTGCTGACAGCCGCTACAGGGGCGGCTATTTAGGATTCTGGGTATGGAGTAACGGTACCCGGGTTGCGTACGACAACGTGATGACGGATGGAATTACCCTTCTGCCGCCCGAAGAGCCGCGTGCAGTTCGTCTCCAACCTGGGGTTGACGGCAAGGACTCGACGCCCTTTTTTTTCAGGGCGCACAGGGACGCCGGCGCTCCCGGCAATAGCATTGTTTTCTCCCTGGAAGGGGAGGAAGGTGATGAGAACATTCTTCTCATGGCATGGGGGCGGATTCCGACTCCGGGAGATTACGACCTTGCAGCCGATGTGCGCGGCGAGGCCAGCCAGAGACTGGTGATTCCTTTTGCCCGCGATGATTTTGCCTATATCCTCCCCTGGGCGCTGGGAAATAGAGCGAATGGAGATGGCTATAATGCCATCACCGTGAGGGGCGAGCTGCCGGGCCTCTTTCTCGATGAATTGTCTGTGAATTCAGGGACCCGTCCCGTGCCGGGAGCTTCGAACCGGATCGTCACATCGGTTTTCGGGGGCGGGTTCACCCGGGATACGAGCTTCGTGTTTACCGGAGGGGGAGGGGCCGGAATCACCGTTGTCGAATCCCTGTTTGTCTCCTCGAGCCATGTGCTGCTCACCCTGGAGTTGAGCGGGAGGACTCTTTCGGGAAGCTATGGTCTCCAGGCCGGCAATGGCGCCGCTGGTAGCGCGCAACTTCCAGACGCTTTCCAGGTAGAGGAGGAAGGCAACCCGGGAGTACTTGATGTGAGGCTGGTCGCTGCCGGCCGGGTACGCCCTTACCGTCCAAGGCCTCTCCAGGTGCTCTACGAAAATACCGGCGGCGGCTCTCTCAGGCCCCGGTTGCTGAGGATCCATCCGCCGCCCGGGGTAAAGCTCAGGCTGGAAAGTGATCCCGAATTTTCAGATGAGGGTGCCCCTGTCGATCTACTCACCGTCAACCCGGCCGGGTATCCCGGCTTGCTTCCTCCAGGCGCAGCCGGGGGGAAAAATCTTATCTACATGGTCACTACTATCGTGGGGGAACAAATTGAATTCACTGTTGAGGAGCTTGCGCCACTGCCTGCTGACCCCCTGTGCCTGGAGCCAGCGAATTGTAATGCGGTGACCTTTGCGAAACCCGCTTCCGTTCCCGCGGCAGCCTGGGCAGAGATGGCTAATGTGCTGGGTTCCACGCTGGAGGAAGGCATAGAGGCGCTTGGAGAAATATCGCTTCGTCTCGCCCTGCGCGGCCGGGACCCGGCCTCGGTCCAGGAAGCGCTGCGACTGGCCGTTCATACGGCCTGGACACAGGTAGATTCGGCTCACCCCAGCGCGGCCGTTTCCGGCCTGCTTCGTGATTCACAGGGAGAGCCTCTCGGTGGGATGCGGGTGGCCGCGGTACGTGGAGCCGAACGAGGTTGCGGCCAGGCGCTTCCGTCCGGGTTCTTCGTGATCGAGGGTCTTGAGGGTGGCCCCGGGGCTTACCAGCTCGAGGTCGAAGGATACGAGGTGGTGGCGGAGCTTGCTGTTGCTGCAGGAGCTGAAGGATCCTTTGGTAACGTGGTTACCGGCGTGGCGAGCCCTGCTCCGTTTACTGGTTGCCAGGACCCCGGGAACCCGTTGCGGGTGGAGACTCCGGGACTCTCTTCAGAGCGCTACGTCCTGGCCGGCCGAAGGAATGTCGAGGTCATCACACCGGAAGATCCAAATTACAAGACCGGCCCTGGTGGGCAGTCACAGGGACAGCTCGATCCTGATGGGCCGGGCCCGGAGCCTGAACAGTCTGTTGAAATTATCCTGGAGCCCCAGCATCGAATCGATGGGGCGACCATGGTCTACGAGGTTACCTTTCAGAACGCTCCGGGTGCATTTCCGGCGCAGAGCGTGAATGTTCTGGATGAACTCACCGCAGATCTCGACCCTTCATCCGTTCGGTTTCTCGGGGTCGGCGTTGATTACGAGTTCCATTGTGCAGACACCACCTCGGGTACTTTCACCGTTGGCAATAAACCGACCTGCAGCGCGGGTTATTACAATTTGAGCAACTCCAGCGTCTACCGGAATTTCAGGTTCCCCATGGATCTGAACCCGGATATTTACGTCAATGTGGATTGC
>JAYGDV010000152.1:0-14166 GCA_046582735.1 Planctomycetota bacterium | reverse complement strand
GTTTTTATCGAACATGGTTCTCGTTCTTTCTTACCTGATGTACTTATCAAGCACCTGCTTCTTGATCGTCAGCTCGAGCGGAATGCTCGACTTGCCCTCCGCCCGGCTCCCGGTCAGCGAGGCTTTACAGTTGAAGATCGACTTTGGCCCGCCGAACTCCTTGGGCAACTTCACCTGGGCGTTGCTGGAGGTGTCGGCCTCGATCTCCACCCGGGCCGGCTGAACGTAATAGTCGACGCTCTTCTTGCCACTGCCCTTCTGCTTGATTTCAAAACTGAAATCCATGCTCTTAACCACGAAGTAGATCTCGCTGTCCTTCATCGCCTCCGGGAAGCTCCGTAGTGCATCTGCAAAATCGACGAAACGGGGAATGGCCGCGGTGCCGCGCCCTTTCCAGGTACGTTTCCTGGCGTTCATTGCCGCCACCGGATCGGCTCCCTTCAGCGGTTCACCGAAGAACTCGTGGTAGATATTCCTGTTCAGCCTCTTGTATCCCGCCAGGCGGGCATTTTCTTCCTTCCAGTCGCGGAAGGTCCAGAAGGTCAACTGGAGAAACAGCAGGAAGAAAAGCAGGGAGGCGGCAATCAGGGGAGTCTTCAGACGCTCGAACTTATGCTCATAGCGGAACTCTCCCCTCCTGTAATCAACCCCGATACTGTCCTCGATGAAAGGCCCCATACCGAGGCCAATGGCCACAGCCCCCTGGGCGTTGATGGGTTCTATGGAACCGCATTTAGGTTCCACCTCAAAGCTGCCCGTGAAATCAAGCCTGATCGTCTCGGTGTCAAACTCCTCGCGGAAAAAAGCACACGCCCCTTGCCGGCTGCTCATGCCACCGGTCAGGCAGATAACCTCTATCGAAGATCCCTGCGTTACCCCGGCCAGGCTTCGCTGAATCTCCAGGGCAATTCGGGCGAGATAATCGTCATAGTTAAACTCCTCCTTCGCCTCGCCCGGGAACATTCCCTGGTAGTCCCCGGCGGGCGGCGCATCCTCATCCTCCTGGGCAGGAACATCCTGCGGGGAAGCCTCTTCGTCATCGGCATCTGGTGCAAGATCGAGCTCATCCACCGATCCACTGGGGCTCGTTTCTTCATCCTCGAAAATATCGAGGGAGTTTTCGAGCTCCGTAAGCCTGGCATCAACGGCTGAAGACTCTGCTCTCTCCGTCTCGGTTTCCTTTTCTGCGGCATCCTCTTCCTTCTCGCTCGACGCCAGGAGCCTGCGGGCCGCTGCGGAAACTCCGGTCTCCAACCGGCAGGAGCGCATCTTCTTCAGCTCCCCGCCCTCGGCCAGGACGATCTTTGTCGAGGTAGCGCCCATGTCCACCACGAGAGCCGTTTTTTCTTCATCGAAAACAGCTGATGCCTTGTAGGCATTAAAGAGCGCGCAGGTGTCGAGATCGACGACCACGGGATCGACCAAACCCTCCTTGAGCAGGTCGAGGTGGGATTCAATTTCTTCGTTATTGAGGGCCGAAACGATCAGGCTGCTGCTGTCGCCATCCTCACCAATCTTGATATGGTTCAGGATAGTGTTCTCGAGATCGAAGCCGGTGAAATGATTCTCGGCCTCGAAGAAAACCGTTTTACGGATCTGCTCCTCCCCGGTGAACGGCACCGAGATCTCGCGCATGATGCAATCCTTGGCATCCACTGCGGTCACCACATCGACATCCTTGAGCTTGTGTTCCTCGATAATCCTGGCGAGCAGTTCGCTGACACCCAGCGGAGGTACGTAATCATCATCCTCGGAATATTCTCCGGTATGAACCGGGGGAATCTCCTCGTTGAAGAAGTCGATCAGGCGAAACTTCTTCTGATTACCGGAAAAAACAGCTCCGGTTATGGAAGTTGACCCGATATCGAGTCCCAGGATGACAGGCATGATTGTCCTTTATCGACTAGTTGCCGACGAAATTTGTATTTTGTTCGTTATTCCAATTCACGGCAGGAACGGCTTACTTCTTGCCCTTGCCTTTAATCAAATCTTTGATCTCGCCCAGCTTCTTACGGTCAGAATCCGTCAGTTTTCCGCTCTTCTCGGCCTCCTTGAGGGCCTTACCCAGCTGCGCGCTCTGTTCTGCTGCCGAGAGCGGCTTCTTCGCAGAGCTTGTCTTTGTACCGGCGGAGGAAGGCTTCCTGAAGCTCGAGGACGATGACTTCGAACCAGAGGTCGAGGAAACCGGAGTCCTGACCCTCACAGGCCCACTCCCTTTCCCTGTGGGCTCCGGCCCAAGATTTGTAGGCTTCAGGAACCCGGCGGTCTCCTCTCCAGCCAGGCGTTTGCGGTAATCTTCTTCCCTCTTATCCTGGGGACGAGTTCCCAGGGGATATCTCTGGAAGAACTTCTTTTCCTTGTCCTCTTTCGTTTCCCCTTCTTCCTCTTCCCCTTCTTCCTCTTCCTTCTTCGGCGCCAGGGTTTCACCCCTGGTTACCTCGATGTAGTAGCTTTCGCTTACCCTTGGAAGGGAGTACATCCGCTTGGGATTATCCGTCCAATAGATAATCTTATCTTCCGCAACGGAGTGAACATAAAATTCGAGCCCCTTGTCTTCATCCTTGAACCAGCGTTTTTCAAGAACCAGTGTGATGGTGTTCTCTGACGATGACGAACGAATCTTGCTGCTTGAGCTCGAGCGTCTGAGAGTGCTTGAGCGACTGCTCGAAGTCCGGCTCCTGGAAAAACGGGAAGATGAGGTGGTCGGTGATTTGTTCTCGTCCTTCTTTTCGAGACGGATCCAGCTCTTGAGCGGATTCTCGGGAAAAATAATCCCGTGAACGTACTGCCAGTTTTCTTTCTGCAGGGGGCCGCCCTCGATCGGCTTGCCGGGCTCAGTCTCCGGCTCCTCAACCTCTTCCTCCGCCGTCTCCTTGGGCCCGCTGTCTACCGGTACGGGTGGAGCAGGACGCTCGGGCATCAACCAGGAAGCCGCTGACCTGAGCCGGGACTCACGGGATTCAGGCTGTACGTAATCACTTTCGGCGTAGACGAAAGCCGCGGGGCTTTTCAACCCACCATCGGAACTCCCCGGGAAGGTGCCGGATGCATCGGCTCCACCGACGACCCCCAGGCCTTCAAGGTACCCCACTACTATGAATGTGGTAACCCCGAGGTTCACCAGGATAAACAGGATACGGATCGTATTGACATTCACCTTCATGATTCAGTCCTGCAACTCTTTCCAGAGGATGACTTCCATCAGCTTATTCTGGGCGTCTCTCTTGATAATCAGGATGCCTGATTTTACCAGGGGACTTCCCTTGCTTTTCGCCTTCAATTCAATCGTGAAATAAGTACCAGCGAAACACATGACCTTCCTGTAGTCGTTCAACACACGCTGCAGGAGTGGATCATCTTCCGCATCGACCCGGTCGATCCCGGCATCACTTGTCAGGAGATCCTCCGCATCTCCCGCTGTTCCGTCCACCAGCTCAATCTGCGCCAGGCTGGTGAAATAATTGGTATCGACGTCAGCCAATGCGGCACCGCTGTCGGCAGCCCCAAACTGATCAAGCCCAACCATGGACTCGAGATCAAAACCCTCAGTAAATTCCTCGTCTTCAGGTGGTAAGGGCCTCCGGGGCTGGCCAAGATTCTTGACTGGCGCCGCGCCCACCTCTTCTGTATCGACACCTTCCTCTTCTTCCCATTCCTGGAATTCATACCGATAACCATTAATACCCAGGGCCACGCTCTCGGCCTCCTCGTCATTTCCTTCTTTCAGAGAGGGCAGAAGCGCATAAAGGACAGCTACCGGAGCAGTGTTGATGTTGATCTTACCGGAGGAAAAGCTGGTAAAAATTTCCTTCAAGCCGATCGGCTTCTGTGGCTGCTCGATGTATTCGTTTCCTTCATCATCGAAGACCTGGGCGGGCCCCGTCATTCCGCTGGTGAGGGGGTTGGCCTGCAACGCTCCGAAGGTCCCGGCAAACTGGCTGGCCTGCTTGGAGAGCAAGCCCAGGGGAAGCGCCGACCCATAACTCTCCTTCATGAGGTCCATCTGCTCACTGATATAAGCGCTCTGTTCATCGCGCTCCATCTGCATCTCATTACTGTAGATAAAGGTGGATGAGATGTCTCCGAATTCGTCTTCCTGCAAAAGGAAGCCGGTGTCGGTTTCCAGTCCCTCCTTGGGAATATCAACCAGCTGGGGCCCGTAGTAGAGCTCCCTGGTAATCGAGGGAATATTCAACAGCTCGTTGATGTGGTAGATCCTGTTCTGTTCCGGAGAGGTTCTCCTGGCCAGGACGTATTCAACAATATCCCCGGCGATCCGTTCGGAATCATAGCTGCCTGTGCCGCCATCGTAGGCATAAAGGAAGCCCCCATCCTCGTTCATGCTGACAATCACCTCGATAGCCCTGGCAAGCATCTGGCGCGTAGCCTCCTGCTGAAACTCCGTGGGCTCGACGAACTCATTCAGCTCTGACTCTTCTTCGAGCCCGGCAACATTTTCGAACTCGTTGCCAGCCTCTTCGCCGCCCTCCTGGCCATCATCATCCCTGTTGAGCAAGCCCACCCGCGAGCGAATCCGCGCAGTGAGGTTTTTCTCATCGCGTTCCTTATCCCCCGTTGAATCCGCAGCGATGTCAGCGAGATCATCCGCCGAAAGATCGCCTCCGGGGCCACTCAGGACATCTTCCTCCGGCGGCAGGGGCGCGTAGTCAAACAGCCTGTTCAGGTCAAAACAGCGCTCGTTGTCAATGATGGTGGCCTTCACCTTCACATCACCGATCTCGTGCTGCTGCTGGTTGAAGATCGCCTCAAGCAGGTAGTCATAGTAGGACCCGCCCCCGCCCGCTGCGGCGCCTCCCTGCTGACCGGTCTGGAGGGTAACGAACCTGCCGGCCTCTCCTCCACCCCCGCCCCTGGAAGCTCCACGGCCACCGGGGGCAGGCGCAGAGCCTGCCGCCTCCCCCTGGCTTCCCTCCGTGAGATCCTGGACAAGATCTTCCGTCAGCTGCGCCATGACAAGCTGCGCTACGGAGTAAAGGGCATCCTGCCCCTGCAGGTCACCGTGACGCACCCTGGCAATCTTTCCTTCCATGATGGTGTAGAAGCTCAGGTGGTAGACCATCATGTAGAGCACGATAAACACCACCATCACCACCATGAGGGCAATGCCGCTGCGACGCGTAGCAGGCCGGCTGCAATCTTTCTGCAGGCAGCTGTCTCGTTTAGATTCAAATCTGGAAAAAACCATAGCTTCCTTACTTCTTCGGCCTCTTAAGCCGGGCGAGTGGAAGTTTCCTCCGGGGTAGTCCGGGAATCCTGTTTTCTGCAGGTTTTCGGTACTTGGAGCTACTCCATCCACATCTAATAACTGCAAATGGAATACCGCAGACAAAACGAATGCGCTAACAACCCTTGAATTAGACCCCACCTTACCAGAAGTCTTTATTTCATATATAGTTAGTTTGTTGCGCGAAGAATAAAAAAACCGTTTCAGCTTCCTGGAGACACGGCTGAAACATGCCGAAAGTGTATGTCATGTTGCAAAAGAATGCAGATTCAGACAGATTAGCGGGTTTCACCCCAAGCAGAGAACTCCTCGAAGAAAACCCACAGGTATGAAGGAACAGGGAAACCAACCCACTCTCGGCAGCTTCAAAGCCGGTGTGCCCGGTATGGGCCGGCGCTACCTTGCCGATTTTGAGCTCTCACGGATCGCCCACCGCTTTACCGATGTCCTTGTTATTGGCAGCGGTATTGCCGGGCTTTCAGCAGCCCTGGCTGCGGCCGAGGACCAAAACCTCGAGGTGCTCGTCCTGGCAAAGGATTCTCTTGAAGATTCAGCAACACGCTGGGCCCAGGGAGGAATCGCCGCAGTCCTTCTGCCGGAGAGAACGGGCGATTCACTCGCCGCCCACACCGAGGACACCATCCGGGTCGCCGCCGGACTCTCCGATGAAGAAAACCTGCAAATCCTGGTAACCGAGGGAGTAGAGAGAGTGCGGGAGCTCATAGAGCTCGGCACTAACTTTGACAGGAATGGAGGGGGAGAGTTGCAGATGACCCGCGAAGGCGCCCACTCCTTTGAAAGAATCCTGCACCGGGGAGATACCACCGGGCAGGAAATCGCCCGCGCCCTCATCGCGGCGGCATCAGACCGGAAAAACATCTTCTGCCGGCCGGGCTCCTTCGCGGTCGACCTCCTCGATCGCGAAGGCGTCTGCATCGGAGCTCTCATAGCGAACAGGGACGGCGACCTCGAGGCCATCTGGGCACGCCAGACGATCCTCGCAACCGGTGGAGCCGGAAGGCTGTACCGGGAGACGACAAACCCGGCTGTTGCCACCGGTGACGGGCTGGCGATGGGCTTCAGGGCTGGAGCGGAGCTGATGGATCTCGAATTCATCCAATTCCACCCCACCACACTCTACCTTGCCGGAGCAGACCGATTCCTCATCACCGAGGCAATCCGGGGTGAGGGTGGCGTGCTGCGCACGGCGGAAGGTGAAGCCTTCATGAAGCGCTTTCATGAGCTTGCCGATCTCGCACCGCGCGATGTCGTCTCCAGGTCGATCCTCGAAGTGATGAATGAAACCGGTGAAAACAAGGTCTGGCTCGACCTCGGAAATATTTCTCCGGAACGAATCCGGGAACGCTTCCCACGAATCCTCGAGATCAGCAGGAGCTTCGGGATCGACATCCTCAGCCAGCCGATCCCGGTACGCCCCAGCGCACATTACTCGATCGGGGGCATCTACACCGACTCCAATGGCCGCACCAGTATCCCGGGACTCTTCGCTGCCGGGGAGGTTGCCTGCACGGGAGTCCACGGCGCCAACCGCCTGGGCTCCAATTCCCTGCTGGAGGGCATCGTCTTCGGACATCGAAGTGGCCGGGAGGCTGCCAGGACCGCCGGCAAGCTTGACCGTCCCGAGCCGTTTCCCATCGGGGACCGAATCCCTGCGCCCACTGCCGGAAGGTCTGCCGGGGAGCTGGATCTTGCCGATCTTCTCAGCAGTCTCAAGAGCCTCCTGTGGTACAAGGTCGGAGTTGAGCGCAACGGCAAAGACCTCGCCAGTGCCCTGGAGCAACTCTCAACCTGGACAACCTACCCATTGGCTGCAGATTTCCGTGACGTGGAGAGCTGGACCCTGCAGAATATGATACAAACCGCCTGGCTGGTCACCTTCTCTGCCCTTGCCAGGAAAGAATCCCGCGGCGTCCACTACAGGACTGACCACAAGGAGCGGGATGACGCGGACTTCAGGCACCACATGAAAATTTCCAGAGCAGACTTTCCTGCGTGAGGAATCCAGCAAATCGGCGATTCAAGCACTTCTGAAACCAGGACAGCGCTGGTCATTAAGGCCCTGTTCAAAGACGAGCGGCAGCTCCACGACCCCCTGGCTGAGATCATCTCGCTGGCGAAGACCGCTGGAATAGAGGTGCGCGGCACCCTGGTCCAGAAGCTCACCCGTCCCAACCCCGCAACCTGGGTTGGCGAAGGCAAGATCACTGAAACAGCCGAGCTGGCTGACGAGCTCGGGGTCGACTTCATCATCGCCGACAACGATCTGAGCCCCGCCCAGGAACGCAACATCGAGAAGATTACGGAAAAAACCGTCATCGATCGCAGCCAGCTGATCATGGACATCTTTGCCCTCAGGGCCCATACCCGGCAGGCCAGGCTCCAGGTCGAGCTGGCACAACTGCGCTACAGCCTGCCACGCCTCAAGCGAATGTGGACCCATCTCTCACGCTACGAGGGTGGTATCGGAATGCGCGGCCCGGGTGAAAAACAGCTCGAGACCGACAAGCGGCTCATTGGGCGCAGGATCCAGAAAATGGTTCGGGATCTCAAACACATCGACCGGCGCAACCAGGTGGCGATCAACAATCGCTCAGGCGAGTTCGTAGTTGCGCTCGCGGGATACACCAACGCAGGCAAGTCAACTCTCCTGAACGCACTGACCAATTCCACCGAGCTCGTCGAGGACAAGCTCTTTGCCACGCTGGACACAAGGGTGCGGCGGTGGCAGCTGACCGAGAACCGCCACGTACTGCTCACCGACACGGTCGGCTTCATTCGGAAGCTGCCGCATCACCTCGTTGCAAGCTTCGAGGCAACCCTCACCGAGACAAAACATGCAGATATCATCCTGCACGTTGTCGATGCCAGCTCCCCCCAGGCCGAGCAGCACATCCACACGGTAAACCGAGTCCTCCAGGATCTTGAATGCGGCGACAAGATCACCTGGATGGTCCTGAATAAATGGGATGCCCTGGCTCCTGAGGAGATCCCCGAGGCCAACAACCTTGCCAGCATCCCGCCTGATGCCGGCCGGCGTAAAACCCCTGCCTCACAATTGAAGGTCATCGAGCCCTCCCGGGCGTTCCAGGTATCAGCCGCCGCAGGACACGGGCTGGATGATCTTTCCAGCGCAGTTCTCGATCACCTCCAGGAAAGCGATATCGAGCTGAGCTTTATCGTTCCCCATGCCAGGGGCGAGGTCATCGCCTACCTGCGGGAAAACGCCCATCTCGAAGAGCTCGACTACCAGGAGGATGGAGCCCACGTGCGCTGCTCGATTTCCCCGGCACGGGGAGCACGGCTGAAACACATCTTCCCCGAGGGCTTCGCCGCCGCAGGGAGCTGATCCCTCGCCGGGGCAGCCCTGGAGCTACAGGTCCTCGAGAGCTGCCTTCAACTCATCGGAAGGCTGATCCGGAACCGTTACGATGATCCTCACGAGCTGGTCACCGGGATCATCACCACCGGCACCCTGCCCCTTGAGCCTGAGGACTGAATCCGAAGAGGTTCCGGGTGGCACTCCCAGCTCAACCTCCTCGCGCAGGGTGTTGACGGTGACCTTGCCGCCGAGAACTGCGGTCTTGAGGGGCACCCTTACCGAGGAGCGAATATTCTTCCCCTGCCTGGTGAACTCATGGTGGGAATCGACTGAGATTTCGATCAGCAGGTCACCGCCCGGCCCTCCATTGGCTCCGGGATGGCCCTTACCGGCGATTCTCAGCACCTGCCCATCTGCGACGTTAACAGGAATCCTGACCTCGATGCGGCTCTCCCCCGCTGCTGCGGGAAGAGCCATCTCCCGGCTTCCGCCAAGCGCAGCCTCTCTAAACGTCACACGCAGCGGCTGGCGCAGATCGGCCCCGCGACTGGCTGACGGCTCTTCCCGATCGAACATGCCCCTGGAAAAGCCCCCACCAGCACTTCCTGAGCCGAAGAGATCGCCGAAGATACTGGAAAAGCTGCCCATGATATCCTCGGTCCTGACATTCTGAAATCCCTCGAAGCCCATGTTGCGCAGGCCATCGGCACCATAACGGTCGTAGGCCGCTCTCTTTTCCGGATCCGAAAGTACCTCGAAGGCCTCGGCCGCCTCCTTGAACCGGGACTCAGCCTGCTCGTCTCCCTTGTTCTTGTCCGGATGGTACTTGAGGGCAAGGGTGCGATAGGCCTTCTTGATCTCCTCATCGGAGGCGCCCCGCCCTATTCCCAGTATTTCGTAATAATCTCTTTTGTCGCTCATAGCCAGGGACGCTCAAAGGTTGGTTATAGACCTGCCATAGCTTAACTGGGGTGGAATAGAGGCTCAAGAGAAGCTCGGGTAACCTCCTTGAGGTTTGATGAAAATAAATTCCGCTGTATCTTGTGTTTTCCCGGAGAATATCTCTCCGGATCACAGCACCCGACCTGAAGGAAGCTCGAGATGGAAAAAGTAACCATAATTGGATCCGGCCCAGCCGGGTTCACCGCTGCGATCTATGCCGCCAGGGCCAACCTGGAGCCTCTCATCCTCGAGGGCTTCCAGGCTGGTGGAATCCCCGGTGGACAGCTGATGACCACCACGGAGGTTGAAAACTATCCCGGCTTCCCCGAGGGAGGCATCAGCGGGCCGGACCTTATGCAGAAATTCCGTGCCCAGGCCCTCGAGTTCGGCACCCGCAGCTTCCAGGAAGATGTCACCGAGGTTGATCTCTCCAGCGGCCCCTTCAAGGTCAAAACCACCGAGCGCGAGGTTGAAACCCACAGCGTCATCATTTCCACCGGGGCCACCGCGAGAAGGCTTCACGTGCCCGCAGAGGAGACCCTCTGGAACCGGGGAATGAGCGCCTGCGCGGTATGCGATGGAGCTCTGCCCATCTTCAGGGACAAGGATGTCGTCGTCATAGGTGGAGGAGACTCGGCTGTCGAGGAGGCCACCTTCCTCACCAAGTTCGCCAGCAAGGTGTACATGATTCATCGGCGCGACGAGCTGCGGGCCAGCAAGATCATGCAGGAGCGCGCCCTGGCCAACGACAAGATCGAGATCGTATGGGACAGCTCCCTGGTCGATGCAGTGGGTGATGACCTGGTTACCGGCGCAAAGATCAGCAATTTGAAGACCGGCGAAGAGAGCACGCTTCCCTGCGGAGGAATCTTCTACGCCATCGGCCACGACCCGAACACGGGGTTCCTCTCGGGACAGGTCGACACCGATGAGCAGGGCTATATCGTCGCCACCCCCGGCCGCACCGACACCTCTGTCGATGGAGTCTTCGCCTGCGGCGATGTGGTCGACAAGATCTACCGCCAGGCCATCACGGCTGCGGGCACCGGCTGCGCCGCAGCGCTCGATGCCGAACGCTGGCTCGCTGAAAAGGGGCTCGAGTAGGCAACGGCCGGGACCTCAGCGACCGGCGACCTCCTCGACCTTCTTCCAGACCCGCAGCAGGTTGCCGCTGTAGAACCCGGCGATTTCCTTCTTACTCCAGCCTCTCTTGAGCAGGCCCTCGGTAACCAGGTCGATGGAGGTGATGTCCTTCAGCTCAACCGGCCAGGCACCGATGCCATCGAAGTCGCTGCCGAGCCCGACGTACTCCTTGCCAACGAGGTTGGCGATGTAATCGATATGTTCGAACCAGTCCTCCAGGGGCGGAGGAGGCGGGCGGGGCACGCTCTTTGACAGCTTCTCCTTCTCCGCCTCGGCCTTTTCCTTCTGGCCGGCAAGGCGTTCGTCGATCTCTTTCTCCCTGGGGGCGAGGAGGGCTTTGCGTTCGTTATATTTCTCCAGGTAGTCCGCAGAAAGATACTGGGCCGCGAAATTGAGCTGGATCACACCGCCTCCCTTCGCGATCCCCCGGATCAGGTCATCGGTCAGGTTGCGGGGGTGGTCACAGAGCTTGCGGACATTCGAGTGGCTGGCGATGATGGGAGCCTTGCTCAGGCGCAGGTGATCACGCACCGCATCGTCGGAGATATGGGAGACATCGAGCATGATGCCCAGCCGGTTAGCCTCTGCGATCACCTGCTCCCCGAACTTGCTGACCCCGCCGTGCAGGGGTTCGTCAGTCGAGGAATCGCAGAGGTGATTGTTCTGGAAGTGGCAAAGACTCATATAGCGCACACCCAGGCGGTAGAAGGTTCGCACGAGGTCGAGTCGTCCCTCGAGCACAGGAGAGCTGTTCTCCATGCACATCACCACCGAGATCTTCCTGGCTCTCTTTGCAGCCAGCACATCATCGGTTCTCCTTGCGAGGATGAGATCACGTGGATAATCCTCGACCCAGCCGCTGATCACATCACTGAGAGCGAGTGCGTGGGTCAGCGCATCCTGGCCTTTGAGCGAAGGTGAGGTATAGACCACCATGAAGGGCGCATTCATACCGGCGAGGCGCATCCTCGGCAGATCGACAAGGGTCTGGTCGCTAGTCTGATGCAGAACCCATTCGGGGTTCTTGAGAGCCTTTGAGGGCGTATCGAGATGGGTATCAAGGATCAGCAGCTCCTGGTTGAGTTGCCTGGCCCTCCAGAGGCCTACATCATCTTTGGGCATCGATACGATGGCGCAGGAGGGCAGCAGTATGGCCAGGATTATCAACAGGTGGCGGCAATTCAATTTCTTGGCTCCATCAAATTCTCGAACGTGGGTGAAAAACTTCTCTTTTGCTGAATCAACCGACATTTTTTCCCTATGCTGGGCAATAGTCGAGCGTCTTCTTGGTAGAAGACTCCGTTAATGGAGGTTTTCCTGCCGGGACGGGAGGAATAGAATGCCTGCGGCTGCAGATACTCAGCCACGCTGGAGAACAGGGCAATGACTGCGGAAGAAAAAACGGTCAGCGGGAAAGTGGGCTTGGATCGCGAAAACCCTGACGACCAATACGTCAAGGCCGCCTCCGGTGGCGACCGTGAGGCGTTTGACCGACTCGTAAGCAGGCACCAGCAAAGCGTCATCAACGCCGCTTCCTACTACCTTGGCCATTACGAAGATGCTCTCGAGGTGGCCCAGGAAACATTTCTGAAGGCCTGGAAGGCCCTGGCTGCTTTCGAAGGGAAGGCCTCTTTCCGCACCTGGCTGCTGCGCATCACCCTCAACACTGCCCGGTCCTTTCACTCCCACCGCACTGCCCTGAAACGCTCCGGCTCAACCGCAACCATCTCGATGAGTACAACCGGCGGCGATGAGGATGAAAGTGAGCGCGAGATCGCTGACTCCAGCGAAGAACCCCATCAGCTGGTGGAGAAAAAAGAGCTCGGAGAGGTCATCGAAAAGGCGATCGGCTCCCTGGAGGAAGATGCACGCAGGATCATCATCCTGCGCGACATACTTGGAGAATCCTACCAGGTGATCGCCAGCGAAGAGGGCCTGACCCTCGGTACGGTCAAGACCAGGGTCCATCGGGCGAGGCTTGAATTAAGAGTAATCCTGGCGGATTTCCTGTAACCTGATCCCGAGATTATGGATTCCACCCGGCAACAGCGATTCACCTTTGAACCTGTGAAAACGACTCGCGGCACAACCATTCTTTTCCTGCTCTGCTGCAGCGTTGCCTGCGCCCAGCAGGAAAATTCAAAAGCCGTGCCCTACCGGGCGAAAAACGGCATGGTCGTCAGCCAGGACCTTCACGCTTCCGAGGTGGGCTGCGAAATCCTGCGCCGGGGTGGAAACGCTGTCGACGCGGCCGTTGCCACCGCCTTTGCCCTTGCCGTAACCCATCCCGCCGCCGGCAACATCGGAGGTGGCGGCTTCATGGTCGTCATGCTGGAGAATGGGAAATCGACGACCTTTGATTTTCGCGAGCGGGCTCCGGCCGCTTCCCACCCGGAGATGTTCCTTGACGAGAACGGGAAATACGACCCTGCCCGCCACCACTTCAGCCATACCGCCGTCGGAGTTCCTGGCTCGGTTGCAGGCCTCTATCTCGCACACCAGCGCCTCGGCAGGCTCCCATGGAAAAAACTCCTCGAGCCGGCAGTCAAGCTCGCGGGCAGCGGGTTCCGGCTCAGCCCGGGGCTGGCCGCAGACCTTGCCGGTCGCCTCGGCTCCTTCAAAAAATACCCGGCGACCCTCGCGCAATTTTCAAAAGAGACAGGGGCCTACAAGGCGGGTGAGCTGCTGGTGCAGAAAGACCTGGCCGAAACTCTCAGGCGCATTCAAGACCAGGGGGCAGATGGCTTCTACAGGGGGAAAACCGCCGAACTCCTGGTGGCAGAAATGCGGCGTGGAGGTGGCCTGGTCAGCCTCGAAGACCTGCGCAGCTACAAGGCCATTGAGCGCCAGCCCATTCGCGGAACCTTCCGGGGTCTCGATATCATCTCGATGCCACCTCCAAGCTCCGGCGGAGTGGCACTCGTTGAGATGCTCAACCTGCTGGAGCTCGGTGGCATAGCAGCCGCAGGTTTCCGTTCCCCCCGGGAGGTTCACCTGCTTGCCGAGGCTATGAGAAGGGCCTACGCCGACCGCGCCAGCCACCTGGCCGATACCGATTTCGTCAAGGTACCGGTTGAGAGGCTGATCTCGAAAGATTACGCCCGCATCCTCTCCGCAACGATCGATCCTCAAAAGGCCTCTCGCTCATCTCCCACCACCTTTACCTGGCCTTCACAGGGCTCCGAAACTACCCACCTGAGTGTTGTCGACTCTTCCAGGATGGCCGTCGCGCTGACCACGACCCTCGAGTACAGCTACGGATCCCGGATCGTCGTTCCCGGTGCAGGATTCCTCCTCAACAACGAGATGGGCGATTTCAACCCGCGTGCAGGTCTCACCACGGAGAAAGGCCTCATCGGAACCAGGGCGAACCTGGTGGCCCCCGGCAAGAGAATGCTCTCCAGCATGTCGCCCACTATCATCGCCAGGGCCGGCCGCCCCGTCCTGGTCCTTGGTTCCCCGGGTGGGCGCACGATCATCAATACCGTACTGGGAA
>JAYGDV010000123.1:0-3127 GCA_046582735.1 Planctomycetota bacterium | reverse complement strand
TCAACATCGACGAGGATCACACTGGACCCAAGTGCACGCAGGGCTATGGCCAGGTTAGCGGCAATATTGGTCTTGCCCACACCACCCTTGCCACTGGCTACAGCGATAACCCAACCGCGAGGCTGGGATGGTTCAACCATCTCCCTGAGTTCGCGCGCCTGGTCTTCGGGGTATTTTGCGTTCATGCCTTCTGCTTGTTCATCACGAAGTCGACGAGTCTCTCCGGATCCGCCGGGAAGATGTCCTTGGGTACGTTTTGCCCGTCGGTTACATAAGAAACCGGCTTACCAATATCGAGCAGACTTCCCACCAGGGGGCCCAGCGCAACACTCTCATCCAGCTTGGTCAGGATCACCCGGTCAAAACCCATCGGAGTGAACCGCTCGGCGATACTGCTGAGGGTCTTTGGATGGGTAGTGGTGCTCAACACCAGGTGGACCTCTGCCTGCGGAAGGGCGTTGATGAATTTCTTCAGTTCCGACATCTTCAGCTCGTCCTGCGGGCTCCTGCCGGCGGAATCGACAAATATGAGTTCATCGCCTTCCTGGGCGCACTTCTCCACTTCCTTGCTGAGCTCTTCGGGCGACTGGATAACATGTACGGGAACCTTGAAGATGTCGGCGTACTGCGTCAACTGGTCAACCGCACCGATTCGGTAGGTGTCGAGCGTAATCAGGCCCACCTTCCGGCGCTGGTTGATCTTTGCACGCGAGGCCAGCTTGGCGATCGTTGTTGTCTTGCCAACCCCGGTAGGGCCGATCAGGAAAAGAATCCTCGGGCCATCACTGGATACCATGGGCCGGTTCGGTTCAAAATACCTCGCGAGGTAATCGCGCACGATCAGGTCGACACTGCTCTTGGCCGGGAAGCCGCCAGGGAGCTTCTGCTCTTCAATCTCCGCCACGATCGCATCGGCTATTCTCGGTTCCACCTCGTTGCTCAACAGCAGGTCATAACACTCCCGCAAAAAAGGATGCGCTAAGGATCCTTTCTCATCCGGCCGGTGCAGAAGCTCACTGAGACCGTTTTCTATCCTGCCGAGATCGGCCTGCAGCTTTTGCAATTCCCCATCCTCGCGGATCGGGGGGCGTGCAATAGGCGCCGGATCAGCCTCTCCCGCGGGCGGAACCTGGGCGCTCGATGGAGGGATAACGGATCTTCGCCCGCCGGCCTTCAGGCCCTGGACCCCGGGCCTGGTATCAGCCACGTAGACCTCCACCATCTCCCTGCTGCCAAAACCGAGGAATCCGCCGGCGCGAAACTTCCGGGAGCCCATGATCATGGCCTCGTGGCCAAACTTCTCTCGGACCTTCTCCAGCGCCTCACCCATTGTCCGGGCAGAAAAGCGCTCGAATTGTTCATTCATTCGACTCACTCCTGAAGAGCTTCAGAGTTCACCGGGACCATCTCCTTGTCCACGGTCCCATGCAACTCGACCTTAATGTCTTCACCAACTTCTTCATATGCGAGCACCGTCAATCCCGGCACACGCGTTTCAAGCAGTTTCCATAAATGCCTTCGAATTTCCGAGCGGCAGAGCACAACGGACTTGTGGCCTGCCGCCCTCAGCTCCGTCAGTTTCTCGCTGGTATGTGCGCGAATCTGTTCGCGCTCCATGGCCTCGAGGCTCAGCATCTCCCCATCGACTGTTTCGATGATCCGGCTTTCCACCAGGTTCTCGAGTTCCGGATCGAGAATGATGGCGTGGAGTTGCCCATCGGTTTCCAGTCTCGAGGAGGCCAGCGCTCTCGACAGGCTCCCGCGAACCCCTGCAAGCACCTTTTCGTACTTGAGATCTTCTGAAAAGCTGCTGCCGGTACTTTCAAGAATCGTCTCGGTATCACGAATGGAGACACCCTCCAGCAGGAGGTCCTGCAGCACCTTCTGCAGTTGCCGCGGCTTCACCAGGTCGGGTACAAACTCTTCGACCAGGGAAGGGGATTTTTCCTTCAGAACCTCCAGTATTCGCGAGACGCACTCATGGGTCAGCAACTCGGAGGCGTGGCAACGAATACAGTTTTCCAGGTGCACCGCTATCGCTGCAGAAGGGCTCAGCAGCTGGCAGCCGGCCTCGTGGGCCTTTTCTGCCATCGAATCGGCGATCCAGAAACCGGAACCGCCGACAAGATCTATCGATGACTTGAATTCAAAAGGGAGATTCCCCGCGCCCGCAAGACGTTCCTCGTCCTTCTGCAGCGCAAGGCTGCCGCCGGGAGCGATTTCCCATGTACCCAGCTGGGCACCCCGGAGCTTGAAGCAGTACTCGCGGGAGCCGATCTCGTTGGAGTCTGAGACCTTCACCGAGGGAACAGGCAGGCCGAGGTCAAGGGCAAGCGTCTGGCGCATCTTCGCCAGACGCTCCAGCAGGTCGCCGCCACGATCTCTGTCCTGGAGCGCCACCAGCCGGTAGCCGATCTGCAGCTCGAGCGCCTCAACCTTCATCAGCGTTTTTACATCGACGACCGGCACCCTGGCCTGGCTCGATTCTTCGCTCTGGCGGGCAAACCGCTCCTGGCTCTCCCTTTCCAGCCTCTCGCGCCTGAGAACAAAACCGCAAAAGATACAGGCTGCCGAGGTGGCCAGTAACATCGGAACGGGAAGGCCGGTGGGTAAAAGCAACCAGAGAAAGAACCCTGAGATGAACAGGATCCAGTCATTTGAAAAAATCTGCCTGCCGAGATCTCTCCCCAGATGTTCGCTGGCAACGCTCCTGGTGACCAGCAACGCCGCCGCAATCGAGACCATGAGGGCAGGCACCTGGCTTACCAGGCCATCTCCGATCGTCAGGCGGCCGAATACCTCCAGGGCGCGGCCAAAACTCAGGTCGTGGTAAAAGATTCCAATACCGATACCACCAAGGATATTCACCGCCATGATGACAATTCCGGCAACCGCATCACCGCGAACAAACTTACTGGCGCCATCCATCGAACCGTAGAAATCAGCTTCTCCAGCCACCTCCTTCCGGCGCTGGCTTGCCTCCTCCTGGTCGATGAGATGGGCTGCGAGATCTCCATCGATGCTCAGCTGCTTGCCCGGCATGGCATCGAGCTGGAACCGTGCAGCCACCTCCGACACCCTCGTCGCCCCACGGGTGATGACAACGAACTGAACCAGTACGATGACC
>JAYGDV010000043.1:0-2234 GCA_046582735.1 Planctomycetota bacterium | reverse complement strand
CCCCCAGATGGAAAGCGCCTGGCGCCTGATGGTCGGATTGCGGGTAGCCTTCTGAGGCTCACCTGCTGCCTCAACAGCTCAGGCGAACTCCAGCGGCTCCCTGTCGGTACGGGAAACCCTGACTTCGACGCCGCGACCGAGAGCCCGGGCCAGTTTCGCCCTGAGTATCGGCAGATAGCCGCGCTCGGTGTTGGTGTGTTCACAGAGGATGACACTCGTGCCGCAAGCCTTCGCGTCGAGAACATCGTGGTGGCGCATCTCCCCGGTGAGATAGGCATCCGCCCTGACACCACTCAGAACGGACCCGCCTGCCCCCGCACAGATCGCTACGCTCCTGATAACCGGGTTACCCCGTTTGCCGGAAGCTACTCTCAACTTCCTGAGGCCGAGGTGCGATTTGACCTTTCGAACCAGCGAACTCAACTTGAGCGGCCGGCGAAGGCGCAGGAGGCGCCCCTGGCCGCAAGCAGCTTCCCCCTGCTCTCCTGCGGATTCACTGAAAGGAATGACCGGCTCGACCTCCGCCTCGCCGATTCCACCGGCGAGCCAGTCGTTCACTCCCCCCGCCACGGAATCAAGAGCCGTATGTGGTGAATAAACCGCGATCTTCGACTCGACCAGGCGCAGGACAACTCGTTGCCTTTGCTCCGATGGCGTTAGCTCGCTCAGCGGATCGAAGATTGGAGGATGGTAGGCAACGATCGTGTCGACCCCCGCCCTGAGAGCCTCATCGAGCACCGGCTCCACGAGGTCGATGGCGAGGAGAATCTTCCGGCAGGATTTTTTCCTGCTGGGGCACAGCAGCAACCCGACATTGTCCCACTCCTCTGCAAGCTCAAGAGGAGCCAACTCCTGGAGAACGCCTAGAAGCCTGTCTAGCTTAACTGGCATAGCCTGAATCCCTGTGAAGCCCACCATGAAAAAGCAGCGCAAAGAATCTCTTCGCCTGCAGCGGGCTGAACTCGCCGGTCGAGAGGATCAGCGCTTGGAGAACTGGAAGCTCTTGCGGGCACCCTTCTGTCCGGGCTTCTTCCGCTCGACTTCTCTCGAATCCCGGGTGAGAAACTTGCCTTCTCTGAGAATAGGTTCGTTTTCCGGGTTCTGTATAAGGAGCGCACGGGCGACCCCCAGTGAGATCGCATCCGCCTGGGCGCTGTATCCGCCACCGTCTACGCGGACAAGAAGATCAAAAGACTTCTCCCCTCCGACGGCCTTCAGGACAGCCCTGACACGCTGGCGTTCTTTCTCTGTTCCAAAGAAGGTGTCCACGTCTTTCTTGTTGACCTGGATACTCCCGGTTCCATCGAAAAGACGTACCCTGGCGACGGCAGTTTTCCTCCGGCCAGTGCCCCAAATGAAATTAACTTCTTTTTTCTTGGCCATTAACTAACTGTAACCGTCTGCGGTGACTG
This sequence comes from Planctomycetota bacterium, assembly GCA_046582735.1. Classification (GTDB taxonomy): domain Bacteria; phylum Planctomycetota; class UBA8108; order UBA8108; family UBA8108; genus UBA8108. The sequence goes on along the minus strand of JAYGDV010000043.1, from coordinate 822 downwards.
GGCTTCATGGGCGTGATCAGCACCCGCGTAAACTTTCAGGCGTTTGAGCATATTCCTGCCCAGCTTATTCTTCGGCAGCATTCTCCTGACCGCAAGCTGGATTACTTTTTCAGGTTTGGTAGCTCTCATCTCTTCAAGGGATTTCTCCTTCAGGCCACCTATATATCCGGTGTGCCAGCGGTATTTCTTGTCGGCCTCTTTCTTACCTGTCACCTTTACCGATTCAGCATTGGTGACCACAATAAAAGCGCCCGAATCAACGCCAGGGGTAAAGGTCGGACAATCCTTCCCCATCAGGGCAACTGCAGCGTGAACCGCCAGTTTGCCGAGAATCACGTCCTTGGCATCGATGTGAATCCATCTACGGACGACATCTTCTTTGCGTAAGAGAAAGGTCTTCGACATGTGAATTGCTTTGAAATCCTTCTGATTCCGAGTCAAAAGGGCGAATATTACATGCCCGCAAAGAATGAATCAACAGGAATTTAGAGCATCCGAATCACTATCTGGCGGTTCCCGGGACATCTCCACAAGGGCTCCAAGAGCTCCGATCAGCATTACCGCAACTGGAGTCCTCATAACTGGTACCGGAAACCCACACAGCCTGGCTCCCTGTTCGCTGCACAGGTCTATTTCAGCGGTGCTGAAGCCCCCCTCCGGGCCGACAAGGAAAAGAGCGGGGGTAAGGCCATCAGGCCCCAGAAAGTCGCTCCAGGAAGGCTGTAAACCGCCTGGATGGGCTACCCAGACGTCTCTGGCAGTTTCTGTGTCAAGCAGGTCCCCAATCGAGGACGGTTCCCTAATATCCAGCAAACTGCTGCG
>JAYGDV010000013.1:0-5316 GCA_046582735.1 Planctomycetota bacterium | reverse complement strand
TTTAGAAAACATCGTTTGCGTCCCGGATTCGCCGACCCTGACAGGGCACTGACGGAACCTTGACAAGTATTTTTCAGCGCTTCAGTTGGATTGCAGGTCGTCTTCGCAAATTTTCTAAAAGAGGGCTGAACAGCGGCCGATAACCCGAAAACCCGGCCCGGAGTCGTGGCGGGCCAGTGCCCGCCTCGCAGCCTAACATCGAGCCCTGAAAACCATCCGCGCAATGGCCTCAAAACCGCTGCAATAAGCCCCCTGGGCCAGTTTTCGTGCTGATGGATGGCCGTTTCCGTCCGCTGTGGAAACTTGGCCCGGATTTATATGAAAAGATGACGGACCACGTGGTTTTGTGTGATAATTACAGGCTGGCTTGGTTTCCCGACGATTGAGTGGGAACCACCGGTATTTCCGAACCTCTGGTTTGGCTACCCGGTAAGTTGGCAAGACCGGGAATCCGTAAGAAATACAATGGGCTCTGAGCACTCCTTCGGCTGGCGCCGGCAGGGGGGTTTTCATTGGGCCGCTGTTTAAAGAAAGGCAATGAGAGAGACATGTTCCACCCCTCGGAGAGAAGGTTGAGTATTGAGAAGATACTGCTGCTGGGCATCGGGTTTTTCCTCGCGGTCTGTCCCTTTGCTCCTGCCCAGGAGGATGCAGATGCTGAGGTTCCCGGCTCCACCGAGGACGAGGTCACTGATTTCAACGAGGATAAGTGGACCCTCGATATCCAGCCCGTGAAGTTCAGGATGGTCACTCCCCGTATTGGTGGCAACAAGGGTAAGACCTACTGGTACATGATCTATACCCTCGAGAACAAGACCGGGGCGGACCGCAACTTTTTCCTCTCGATCACCGCCAAGAGCGACCGGAAAAAGACCTACTCCGACCTGTTTCTTCCCTCCGTCGAGAGGGCGATTCAGAGGCAGGAGGGCAGGCCGCTGTGGGGGAAAGCCGACAAGTTTAAAAAGCTCAACGACAAGTCCGCCGGCGATCGCAAGTTCTCCTACACCAGGATTAAGGATGGAGAGAAGAGACTCTGCGTGGCGGTCTTTAATGAATTTGAAAACACCTCCAAGAACATCACCATCCGCACGACCGGACTGTCCAACGACATAGAAGTAATTATCGACACCGATGGTCGAACTCTTCTGCGCGAGAGGATTCGCCTGATGCATCTTCGTCGTCCGGGTGATGAATACGAAGTCACCCTCGACAGCTTCAAGAATCTTCGCATGGAGTGGCAGAAGGAGACTACGGAGATTAAATTCAAGGACGAGTGATCACTGATTCAAATGAACGATCATGAGTCTTTTTTCAGAGCCCTCTCCGAGGAAGAGCAACATTTGCTCGCCTTGAAGGATCTTCTTTACGAAGGTTCCTGGGAGGAAATAGAGACGGATTTGAAGGCCCGCAAGGAAGGCAAGCCTTACGTGGTCAAGCTAGATAACCGAATAGATGAGGATCTGCTTCGTATCGAGAGACTGAAAGCTTACGAGGTTGAGAAAGGGATCGACCTGGGTCGCTACCTTCCTCATAACCAGTCAGCACAGAGTTGAGAACGTCTTTCTGCGAAACGGTTCAGTTCAGGAGGAGGCCCCGCAGGGCGGGTAGCCAGCTAAGGAGAAAGAATGAAGTTTTCCAGTTCGAATAAGAATACCGGCCTGGCTTTCGTTGCGGCGTTGGCCATCCTTTCAACCATCGGTTGTGGCGGCCGCAGTGATAATGTCACCCCCGCCACCAGCGGCAAGGCTGCAGTGGCTCCTGTTGCCGCGGCGAACGCCGCCAGCAGGATTCCCGAGAGTATTCTCAAGGGCATGGGCCTCGAGGAGGTCTGGTATCTCGGCAAGGTCGTCTCCGGGAACGAGGAGGTCGGCCTGCAGAGAGCCTACCTTCTTGATGAAGACATCTTCTGCGTCACGGAATCCAACAGCAGCTCACAGAAACACCTGATCCGTTTCAGCCGGCAGTCGGGTCATGCGGTGTGGTACGAGGACCTCAAAGGCACCATCAACCACGCACCCACGACCTACCATTATCCGGCCACCCTGCTTCGCGACCCGGAGCTCTATTACACGCAGCTCGACAAGGTCGTTTGCCTCGACCTCGACACCGGCCGCAAGAAATGGGAGCGAGAGTTGAGCTTCCCGGTATCGACCCCGGTGACTGCCAATGAGAGCCATATTTTTCTCGGTTCGGATCTCAAGCGTGCCTACGCGGTTCCCAAGAACCTGAAGGTTGAGGACTGGACCTACCTGACCAAAGGCAGGATCGAGGCAAGGCCCCTGCTGGCAGGCGATAAGGTCGTTTTTGCTTCCCACGATGGTTCCGTCACCGGCCTGATCCCCTCGGTCGGCTGGGACAAGGTTCGCTCCTGGAAGTTCAACACAGGTGACAGGATCCGTTCGGACCTGGCCTTTCACGACCGCTATATCTTTGTCGGGTCCGCAGATTACAAGGTGTACTGCCTCAGGCTCGATGGAACGGTTCGCTGGAGTTTCGTCGCCGAGGCAGAGGTCAACGAATCCCCTGTTATTTACAATCCGGCCGCAGGGCTTCACGCCTTCGCGATCGCCGATGAAAACAAGCTGAAGGGCATTCCCCGGACGCTTTATTCGCTTCCCATTCCCAAGGGTGACAATGTCGCGGCGGTGTTCGCCTCCTGGAGAATGGAAAATGTTAAGAAGGTGGTTTCCATCGGCAAGAAGAACCTCTACGTTCTTCTCGAGCCTGGTGCCTCGAGGCAGAAGACCCTGGTAGCGGTGGATATTGCCACCGGAAAAGAGGCCTTCCGCCTTGATATCGCCGGCTTCAATTTCATTCCGAATAATTCGGTTGGTAACGGCCGTATTTTTCTCATCAGCAGAACCGGCGCCATCCAGGTGCTCGGTGAGAAGAGCCTCTGATTTAACCTGGGGTTGCGGGTTCAGGCTGGTTGAGAGCCGTGAGGACTCGATACCTGCATGAAAGGTAATAGCGGCGTCGATGGTTACGCAGAGCGGTTTGCCCTCGATTGCGAGGAGGGAAAGCTCCTCGACGGGGCTGAACGGATCCTGGTTGCCTGTTCAGGCGGCCCTGACTCCATCGCCCTGGCGGTGTTGCTGGCCGCCTACCCGGGCCCGCCTGGTGGCAGTCGGCCGGAGATCCTCATCGGCCACCTCAACCACTCCATCCGGGGAGAGGATGCCGACCTCGACGAGTCCTTTGTGCGCGAATTTGCCGCAGGACTCGGCTGTCGGTTCATCAATGCCCGCCTTTCGTCTTCAACCGGGGAAGAGCCCGGTGGGCTGCTGAGCGAGGGCCGTGCCCGTGAGCTGCGCTATGGCGTATTCGCGGACTGGGCGCGCGAGCACGGGCTTGACTGTATCGCCACGGGTCATCACCATGATGACCAGCAGGAAACGATCCTGCTGCGCCTGTGCCGTGGAACGGGAATCGCCGGGCTTGCAGGGATCCCGCCTGTTCGAACCCTGGAGCATACAGGTGGCCGGACCCGCCTGGTGCGTCCCCTCCTGGGCTGGTCGAGAGCCGAGCTTCTTGATTTTCTCGCTTCTCGCGGCCAGGGCTTTCGTACCGATCAAACCAACTCCAGCCTGGATATTCCACGCAACCGGGTTCGCCACGAGGTCCTGCCTCTGCTGGAGGAGCACGTACACCCTGGTGTACGCTCCTCCCTGTCGCATCTTGCCGAACAGGCTGCGGGTCTGCAGGATGACCTTGAGAGCCTTGCAGGGGTTGCGCTCAGTGCTGCGAGACTCGCGGATGGGGAAGCCGGCAGGATCTCCCTTGCCTGTGCTGAACTCTCAGGCTGGCCTCCCGGGGTTCGCCGGGAGGTCTACGCTGCGGTGGCGAGAGAGCTTGGGCCGGCCGAGGGTTTCTTTACGCGCCGGCAATTTGATTCGATCGAGGGGGTCCTCGCTTCCCTGCAGGGCCGGGCCGGAGCGGATCTCGGCGGCGGCCTGCGGGTTGAGCGGGCGGGAGAGCACATCGAGTTCAGCCTCGCGCCCCTGGATGAGCCACAGGCACCCCCCGCAGAAGAGGTCCTGATGCAGGTCGATGGAGAGCCGGTGACCTGGGGCGGCTGGTCCCTCTCCGCCCGTCGGGAGGCCTGGGGCGGGCCCTGCAGTGACCCCTTCTCGGAGTGGGTGGATGAGTATTCCATCGGTGATGGCCTGCTGGTCAGAGGCCGCCTCCCCGGCGACCGGGTCTGGCCGCTGGGTGCCCCGGGAAGCAAGAAGCTGAAGGAGTTCCTGCGGGAGAGCGGAGTTTCTTCCCCCGGAAGGGATGGAATCCCGCTCGTCGTCAGCGGAGAAAAGATTGTCTGGGTGGTCGGCCAGCGCCTCTGCCAGCCCTTCAGTATTTCTTCCACGGAGTCCCGGGCCGTTCGCCTGCAGGCCCAGCGAATCGAGGAAACAGCCTGAGGGGGCCAGGCTTCCGGCCTGTTTCGCTGTCGCGGGCATTTATTCGGCTGGCGGGGGGCTTGACTTGCTAGTGTGCCCCGAATGAAAATACCGCCATGCCAACCGAGAGTGAGAGCTACCAGAACCCCCTCGTCAAGCGCTATGCCAGCGCTGAGATGCTACGGATCTTTTCCGACGACAATCGCTACCGCACCTGGCGCAGGCTCTGGCTTGTGCTGGCTGAATCGGAGGCCGAGCTCGGTCTTGATATCAGTGAGGCCCAGCTCGAAGAGATGCGGGCCCACCTTGACGATATAGATTACGAAAGGGTTGCGCAGTACGAGAGTGAGCTTCGCCATGACGTCATGGCGCACATCAGGACCTTCGGAGAGGCTTGCCCCTCGGCGGCGGGGATCATCCACCTGGGTGCAACGAGCTGCTACGTTACCGACAACGCCGACTGCATTCTCATCCGCCAGGCTCTCGAGCTGGTGCGTTCGAGGCTGACACGTCTCATTGGTGGGCTGGAAAAGTTTGCGCTGGAGCACAAGAATCTTCCGACATTGGCCTATACGCATTTTCAACCCGCCCAGCTGACCTCGGTGGGTAAGCGGGCAGCGATCTGGGCACAGGATCTTCTCCTCGATCTGAAGGAGGTCCAGTTCAGGCTCGATGGGCTGCGTTTTCGCGGAGTCAAGGGAACCACCGGTACCCAGGCGAGCTTCCTGAGCCTCTTTGACGGTGATACAGCGAAGGTCGAGGCGCTCGATGAGATGGTGACCGAAAAGATGGGCTTCGCTGAGAGGTTCAAGGTGACCGGGCAGACCTATACCCGCAAGCAGGATGAAGGAACCCTGCACGCCCTTTCGGGCCTGGCGCAGTCGGCCCACAAGATCTCCAACGATGTAAGGCTCCTGCAGCG
>JAYGDV010000547.1:0-22001 GCA_046582735.1 Planctomycetota bacterium | reverse complement strand
CTTGTCAGCGAGGAAACGAACGTAGACGTCGGTAAAACCGACCCAGAAGAGACTGCACCACGCCCAGACCATATGGCGCTTGTTGAGGCAGGAAACGCAACTGTAGCACTTGCTGCGCACCGGAGATTTCGACAGGTGATTCATGAAACCACCGACGAGATGGCGCAGCGAATGGCAACCGAGAGTGTAGCCGCTGAGGAAGAACACGTTGAAACTCAGGACGATCGTTCCCAGTCCGATACCGAAGCTTGTTTCGCCGGTAGCAGTATCGGTAAACCACATGCCCCGGTAGGCATCGTAGGCCAGGAAGAAGAGAAAGCCGATCGCGACGTAGAGAAAGTAGCGATGGATGTTCTGGATGATCAGCGGCAGGGAGTTCTCTCCGAGATAACTTTTCCGCGGCTCGCCGACGGCGCAGGATGGGGGGTCGGCCCAGAAGGCCTTGTAGTAGGCGCCGCGGTAGTAGTAGCAGGTCAGCCGGAAGCCTGCCGGGGCCCAGAGGATGAGGAAAGCCGGTGAAAAGGGAAGAAAGCCGGGCCACCAGGTTGGCATAGGTCCGAAGAGGGAGTGCCCTGATTCATGGCCCGGGGCGTCCCAGAGGACCGGCGAATAAAATGGGGAAAGGTAATCAGCTCCACCTGTCTTGCTGAAGTAATCCGCTGCCTGGAACGCTGCCCATGTCGAATAAACGACGAAGGATGAAAGTCCGAGGAATGTCAGAAGCGGCGTGATCCACCAGTTGTCTTTTCTGGAGGTGACTCCGAAACCGCGCCGGGTCGCAGGCGCTGTGGTGGTGGACATCGAATTCTCGCGGGCTCAATTCTGCAATTTTCTGGAATGCCCTCGCAGGGGATGGCAAGCCACTCAGGAATGGGAGTTTCGCTCAAGCTTGGGGATAGTTCAAGTTACTAGATTGGAAAACTACAGGGCTTTTGTCGCTGCGGGGTTTTTCAGGGTAAACGTTACCACCAGCAGGAGAAGGGCTGCGACGCCGCAACCCTGGAATGCCGTTTCATAGGAGCCTGTAAGTTCTACGCATCGAGCGAAGAGCCAGGGTCCCAGGGCGCTCGCCCCGGTCATGGTCATCATGTTGATGCTTGATATTTTTCCCAGGTGTTTGCGGCCGAAGAACCGGGGCCAGATGACCACCAGGAGCATTGAGAAAAGGCCACCGGAGGTTCCCACGCAGAGAATGGTCAGCCATTGCCCGATGGGCGAGTTCAACCGGGTCAGCGCCCAGCAGGCTGTTACCAGCGCTGCCATCAGGGCTAAGAAGACCACCCGGATTCTGACCTTGTCGCTCCACCAGCCGCCAATGAGGTTCGCTACGATGCTGACGGGAGCCATGAAGAGGAAAAGGTTGAGTGTTTCTTCCTCTGAGAGAGCCGCTTTTTTCCCGATGTCGACTATGTGAAAAGTGAGCCCGGTGAGGACGAATCCCCAGAGTGCGAGGCTGAGATTAGGGATCCAGAACGCGCGGGTACGAAATGCCTCTGCGGGGGTGGCGCTGTATTCTTCGGCATCGTCCTGCTGTTCTGCCCTCCCTTGTTCCAGGCGGCTTTTCCCATCGATTTGCAGGCCGCATTCCTCCGGATTGTCCCTGTAGAAGGCCCAGCCAATCAGCAGGAGGGCGAGATTAGAGACGCCCAGCCACTTCCAGGTGCCGCTCCAGCCGAGGCCGAGATCAGAAATCATCCAGGAAAGGAAACGCGGGGCTCCGGCGAAGGAAGCAGATACAAAGATACCGCTGATGCCTGATGCGAGCCCCCTTCGCTCCCTGAACCATTTCCCCAGCATGGCACGGGAGACCATGGTGAGAACACCCTGGCCCCAGAAGCGCACAAGGAGAAATCCGCTTGAGAGAACCAGGAAGGCGACCTCTGCTTTTTTCACTCCTGTTGCGGGATAGGGTGGGGGACCTGTAATGCCTGAGATGACCTCACGGGTGGAACTGAGAAACCAGAGGCTCAGCCCCATGCAGGGAGTTGCGATCATGATCATCCTGCGGGCGCCCAGTCGATCGAAGAAATAGCCTGCAACAGGCAAAAGCAATGCGCTGGCGAGGGTGCCAACGAGGTATGCCAGGGCGAGGTCATCACGCTCAAGGGAGATGGCAGGTTCGTTGATGAGGTGGTCTGTAAAAACACTCACCCCCATCGTTTGCCCTGGAATGCTCATGATGGTGCCGAGTGTCGAGGCTGCAACGATCACCCACCCGTAGAAGAAGGGGTAGCTGGCTGGGGGAGGGAGTAATGGGTTAGGTAGTTTCATCCGAATATGCAACCCGGCTGCATGGGTTTGCCCGGCCAGGTTACCTGCGGGCCAGCGATGAAGGTGTCCAGGTTATGCTAATCATTGAAATAGGAATAAAATAAGTAAACTGAACAGGTTTGAAATGCGATCTGAAAGGTACAATTGGGTCTGAAATTGACCATCGAGCCAGATTCAGTTTCCCTTGCGAAACAGGTTCCCCCCGGTTTTTTTGCTGAAAAGTCAGTATAGACTAGTAAAAGTTTGGTATATAGTACAACTGTTTGGCATAGGCTGAATCTGACCTTGATACGAAGCGAAAAGAAACCGGGATGTTCTGGGAATACTCCTTAAATGATCTTATTGCCAAAGGCGGCTTTATCATGTGGCCGCTTTTGTGTTGCTCGGTGGTGGCGCTGGCGCTGCTGATTGACCGTGGCATCGCTCATTACCGGTTGCGCCTCAAGTTCCGCCCGTTTGTCGGCCAGTTGGAACAGCTGGTCAATCGGGGCAAGTTGTCTGAGGCATTAAACCTGTGTCGTTCAAGTCCCAGCCCGATTGCACGCGCCGCTGAGGCTTACCTTGCCAACTTGCGCTCAAGTGATGAGTTGCGATCGACAATCGTCGAGCGCGAAGGGGGGCTCGCTCTTGAGGGCGCTGAAAAGCGCTTGCGCGGCCTGGCTGCCATAGCCCAGGTCTCAACGTTGATTGGTTTGCTGGGCACGGTGATTGGCCTGGTGTCCGCCTTTCACCAGATCGAACTCAATTCCGGCCAGGTTCAACCTGGTGACCTGGCAGAAGGAATCTGGGCGGCGCTCCTGACCACTGTTTTCGGATTGTGTATTGCGATCCCGACTTTTCTCGTTCTGCAGGTGTTCGAAAGCCGTGTTGATCGGTTGGCCCGTCGAATGAGCTATATTGTCGCTTACCTCGACCAGTGGCTCGGCAGGAAGACGGCCTCTGTTGTCTCGAGGAAGAAAAATAAGATTGAAGAACCCGTAGCCAGCGGGACAGAGTGATCCGCGGCCGGAATCGATGATGTTCCCACGAAAAAAACGCAAAGCTTCGATTCTCGATATGAGCCCGCTCATCGACTGTGTTCTACAGTTGTTGATCTTCTTTATGTTGAGTTCCACCTTTGCCAGCCCGAAGGTGAGAATCGATCTGCCGGAAACCTCCATCTCCAGGGGGACCACTCAAAACGATTCGATCGTTGTGACGGCCGCAACAGATGGGGGGCTGTTTGTTAACCAGTCACCTGTCAGCCTGGCTACGATGGAGTCGCTTCTGAGGGCGGAGTTGGAAAAGTCCGAGTCCGGCAGGGTTGTGTTCCGCGGTGACAAAGGTGTCAGCTACGGTGTCTTCTCAAAGGTGATGGAAGCTGCCCGGCGGGCGGGTGCCAGGAAGTTTGACCTGTCACAATTACCTGGTGAAAAGAGAGAGGGGACCGATGGGAAATAAGGGATTCCCTCTGATTGTCGCCTTTTCGGTCGCTCTTCACGCTGTTGTGCTCTATGGCTGGACAGTATCGACCTTTGAGCCGCCCGTTCTGGACATGCTTGCCGGTAAGATGAGTGTAGCTCTCGCGTTTGAGCTTGTGCCGGTGGAAGAGCCTGTCGAGGTTGTCGAGGAGCCGGTGGAAGAGCCTGTTGAGGTTGTCGAGGAGCCGGTGGAAGAACCTGTTGAGGTTGTCGAGAAGCCGGTTAAGGCTGTTGTGAAGGTGGCGGAACCTGTTGAAATCAAGCCGGCTGCGGCGTCCGTTCCCAGCATCGGCATTTCTACCGACCCAAGCCCCCTGGAGGATCTGAACAAGCCCCCCCTGTATCCCAGTAAGCTTGGCAGGAGGCTTCACGGCGAGACAGTCCTCCTCGAGGTCCAGGTGCTTGTGGATGGAAGTGTTGGGGAAATCCGGATGGAAAAGTCCAGCCGTTATTCACTGGCCAATAAGGCTGTCCTGAAGGCGGTTCGGAAATGGCAATATCGTCCGGCAAAGCGCGATGGCGTTGCGGTTGAGGCCCTTCACCAGGAACGGATCGTCTTTGAGTACCGCCCCGGGCGAAGTGGTAGTTTCGGGCGGGACTGAACGGCCGGGGCTGGACAGCCTGATTTTTGGATATGCTGGAAAAGAGGGCCGCGGGTGGTCGTTGCGCGGGTGCCTGATGGACTTTTTCCCCATCCAGCGGTTAAGTTGTGAGCCTGTAAATAAACCTGTTCACAACATATGGAGATGGGAAACATGAAGAAGAGGGCTCTGCTTTTGTCTCTGGCATTGATTTGTATGGTGGTTGGAGTGCTTGCTCTGCGTTCGGACAATCGGGGAGCAGAGGCCCAGGAGGGGCCTGGCTGGCACAAAGGGCTTCCTAAACAGTACAAGTCGAAATGGCTCGTGCATGATCTCAAGCGGCCAAAGCCGAAAATAGTCAGCCAGGCGGGACCGGTTGGCGCTGCGCCTTCTGATGCCATCATACTTTTTGACGGTAAATCGCTTTCGGAATGGGTCAAGGGCAACGGGAAACCGGCGGCCTGGACGGTGAAAGATGGCTACGCTGAACTGAACAACTCCGGGAATATCAAGACGAAGAAGGAATTCGGTGATTGCCAGTTCCATATCGAGTGGAGGGCCCCTGCTGAGCCGCGGGGTGTTTCGCAGGCGAGGGGCAACAGCGGGATCTACTTCATGGGCATGTACGAGGTCCAGATCATGGACTCCTACGAAAATGCCACCTATGCGGATGGATCCGCCGCCTCGATTTACGGCCAGCATCCGCCGCTTGTAAATGCATCGCGCAAGCCTGGAGAATGGCAGACCTATGACATCGTTTTCCGCAAGCCGCGTTTCACCGATGGCAAGATCTCAGAGCCAGGGCGCTTCACTGTTTTCCATAACGGAGTCCTGGTTCAGCATAATACCGAGAGTTTTGGTGAGACGGTCTGGAGGAGACTGGCGAAGTACAGGAGGGCTCCCGTGAAGGGGCCCATCATGATCCAGGATCACGGTGACCGGCAGAAGGTTGCCTACAGGAATATCTGGATCAGGGAACTGGATCTCTCCGGTTCAGACTGACCAACTGGAACTCTTCGGAAAAGATCCGGCCACGCAATACGTGTGCAATTGCGGGCCGGAATAAAAAAGGAGGTGCCGACCCTGTTTTGCGGGCGCAATAGACGGGGCCGGACCAGGTGTATTCAAGCAGTTGTGGGAGTTACTCGCCTCCGAGGCCGATCTCCATGCCGACGTAGGCAAAGAGAGGTTGCCCTGTGCGCGCACCGTGGGGGTGCCTGGTGACGATATACTTGTCGTCGAGGGCATTCTGAACCCCTGCGAAAATGGTGACGGCTTCGCTTGCCTTGTAACGGGCAGAGATGTCCAGCAGGAAGTAGCTGTCTGTCTTGCCGAACCGCGAGTCCGGTGTCCCATCTCCGTCGACGAGGGTAGTGGTGTTGCTGGCGGAGGTGAACATCTCGTCCATATAGGCTCCATTCAGGTAGAGGCCGAATTTCCCTATCTCGATTCCCGTTCCAATATTGAGGGCGAGATCAGGAATATAGGGGACCTTGTTGCCCTTGACTCCTCCGGCAAAAATAGATTCCTCATCTGTAGAGCGGGAGTCATTCAGCAATTCGGTGTCGGTCAGTGTCACAGCCGCATACCAGGGATTGGCGAAGGGAAGGTTGAAAATCCTCTGCCCGTCGGCCTCAATTGCGAACTCGATACCCATAGCCCGGACTTCTCCGACATTCTCGGTAACCTCGCTTTGTCCGGCTCCACCAACGTTGTCAATAACGAGGAGGTCGTTGAAGTTCGTCAGGAAGAATGAAGCGTCAGCGGCCCAGAGCCCGGTTTTTTCACGGTAGCGTGGTCCGAGCTCGATACCCAGACTGGTTTCTTCTTTCAGGTCGCCGCGAATCGCTGAACGGGGGCCCGGGACTGAGTAACCCTGGTGGATTCCACCGAAAAAGCTGAGTTGCTCGGTGTAGTCATAGGTCGCTCCAATTCCACCAGCGAGCAGGTTCATGCTCCCGTCTCCTTCGGCCGGGCCCGCCTGCCAGTAATGCTGATCGACGGTTTCCCACCGGATGCCGGGCGTGATGGAGAGCTTGTCGTTGATTTCGATCTCATTCTCAGCGTAGACAGCGAGAGCCTTGCTCGTCTGGTCACGGTTGCCGCCGTCTCCGGGGGTTCCGGGATCCCTGGCGATGATGGCCCCGTTTGCATCCTGGGTGAAGAGCTCATTGGTCTGGAACCGCCTGACATTGTCGATGTGGTAGCGGATCCCGATGTTTGCATGATTTTCCTTATCAAGCAGGTTGTGGTCGTGGGTGATATTGCTGTCAATTCCATAGGAGCGGTAGTTTCTGTTGTTGTGTTTAACCCGCAGGGTGCCAGCGCCTGTTCCACGGAGGACGTCAAGGTGTGGGTTAGCGCCCTGGAGGGCGAGGGTCTGGCTGAGGTTCTTAAAGCCGGTGCCATCAGTTTGATCGCTTACCTGGTCGAGCTTGAACCAGTCACGATGGAACTTGTTGTAGTAGAGCGTAGTAGTGACCATGGTTTCCGGGGCGAGCTCGTAGAAGTGTCGCAGGTAGCTTCTGGAGTGCTCCGAATTCATCTGGTCAAAGCGGCTTCCCGCGTAGCGCCTGGTGGGGTTGGCTGCGAAGTCGTCCTCGGTAAGACCGGTGTAGCCTTCGTTGGCCCTGAAATCGGTATAACCAAGCTTTAACTCGAGGCGGCTGTAGCGCGTGGTTTTCGGTTCCCATGACAGCTTCAGCATGGGCTCGGATTTGGAAAACCCGGTGTCTTCTCCGTCCCGGAAGTCCGAGGTCGTGTCGATGCTCTTGAAGCCATCGCTGCTGCGGAGGTAACCCTCGAGCAGGATCCCGATCCGTCCCCATTCAGCCGATTCGAAAGTGTCCCCCAGGTAGGCATGGGTTCTACGCTCATTGTTGGAACCATAGAGGGTCTTGAGATAGGTTGTCGCTGTATCGGGTATTTCCGTCGAACGGTAGTTGATGACGCCGCCGGTGGTGTGCGGTCCGTAACGGGTCTGGCTCGAGCCCATCAGCACCTCGATGGCGCTCATGCGGCCAAGGGTCGGGCTGTAATAGGCGGAAGGGGCTGAGTAGGCGGCCGGGGCGGTCAGGACGCCGTCTTCCATCAGGGTGACCTTCGCGCTGCGTGTAGTGTCTACTCCGCGAAGACTGATATTGGGGAATAAGCCATAGCCATCTTCGGGGCGCACGTACACACCGGGGACCTTTCGCAGGGCCTGGTTGGCATCGTCGTAGGACTGGCGTCCGAGGTCCTCGGTCGTCAGTACAGCTCCGGAGCCGGGTATATCGAGGAGGTCTTCGGCGGAACCGATGACTACGGTTGTATTGACTCGTTTTTTCTTCTCATCTGCAGTTTTGTTTTCTCCCGCCGGCGTCTCCTCCTGGGCGTTGAGTCCTGAGATGCCGAGAACCAGGATGCACATTGAAGTGAATACACGGACGGAAAGTCGTTGTGACTGCCGAAACATCAAGGACATCTTACAAACCCTTTTTCTTCTGTAGGCCAAACATTTTAAGGGTAGCCAAACTATATGATTGCTACCCAAACTTTAGTTTGGCATACCATACAAAAAGGCCAGTAGTTGTCAATTGCTGAATTAAAAGTTTCTTTCTTACTTGGGGGGCAGGGGTTGACATTCCTGTCCCATCCAATAACTCTAGGACTCTATGCTAGAAATTCTGTTCCATGTGTTATTGATCATTGTTGGCATCTCCCTGCTGTATTTCGGCGGCGACTGGCTCGTCAAGGGTTCCGTTACCCTTTCAAACAAGCTTGGGATCTCAGCCTTGTTCATAGGTCTGACCGTTGTAGCATTCGGCACCAGTGCTCCCGAACTGGCCGTCAATATTGACGCTGCGATTCATGGAAGCAGTGCGATCTCCTTTGGAAATATCTTCGGGTCCAATATTGCCAACATCTCCCTGATCCTGGCGATTTGCGCAATATTGAAAACACTTACCGTTCACAAGGAGCTGGTTCGTAAGACCATTCCAATGCTTCTGGCTTTCACCCTGTTGGCCACTTTCATGGTTCTCGATCCGGTTAGAAAGCCGGGCGAGGGTCAAATAATCGATTTATTTGATGGCGTAGTGCTGCTCATTCTTTTCGCCTGTTTTCTTTACCTCACCGCCATGGGCGCATTCGGGAAACGCAAGAGGTCCCTGCTTCCCGGAGCGGTTGAAGGTATCGGGGACATGACCGGGAGCTACTCGTCGAAGGTGGCGATCCTGGTGATCATTGGTAGCCTGGGTGGATTGGTACTAGGCGCAGAATTAACTGTCAGGGCAGCTGTCTTCCTTGCTGCGAAGGTCGGTATTTCCGAGTCGGTGATCGGCCTGACTGTGGTTGCTTTCGGTACCAGCCTGCCAGAGCTTGCTGTGGGGGTGATTGCCACCCTGAAAGGGCATGTGGACCTCGCCATTGGCAACGTTGTGGGGTCCAATATTTTCAACCTGCTCCTGGTCATGGGGGTGACTGCTACGATATCCGATGTTCCCCTGCCGGCAGATGGGCATGGCGGGGAGGATCTGATCGTTGTCTGCTGGTTGACGGCCCTTCTCTACCTGACCGTGCTTACCCAGAAGCGTATTGCGAATACCGAGGGTTGGCTGCTCCTCGTGATCTATCTTTCCTATACAACCTGGCGGCTCTTTTTCTCAGGCGCCGGAGAATAGGCCGGAGGGTTACTTCGATCGGCAGGTGCCGGGGGTTCGCCAGTGGATTTACAGCCAGGAGAATGAAACCCTTTGGAGTTGCTGTTGAGTATGCAGTATACTCGGTCTCAGAAGTCGGGGAGTAACCGGGACCTTTGTCTGCAACGCCAGAGCATTATAGCGTGCAGGTGCATGGGTTACTGAGTTCGCACGAGGGTACCGGCTTCTTCAGTTTATTGTTCTTCGGCGGTACAGGGCCGGTCGTGTGGGCCGGTAGCTTTCCGCAGGGCCCTCGTCAGGTTTTGCCGCCCGGTTCCATCCAGGTGGGAGCCGGTTTTTTCTGTAGGAAGTGAAAGACAGATGTGAGGACGGTGACGGTTTGAGTGAAGATACCACTGTATCTTATTCAGGATTTTACGAACCTGATGGCATCAGGGGGGGGGTCCTGCGTCACGCAGTAGGGAACTCCCGGGATCAACAGGTTTCTCCTGTCATTCCAGCCAGGCTGGTCAGCGAACTGAAGCTGAATGGCGGAGAGCTCATCGAGGTCCTGGTTAACAGCAGGGAGTTGCAGCAGAGGATTGTGCTGCAGACCCTGGAGGCCTTTGTCTCGATCGATGGCCGGGAGCTCGATGATCATCATGAATTTGTGAGGTTGGAAGATCTTCCAAGAGCAGAATCTCCCCAGAGACTGGTTTTTTCAACCGAGGGTGGGCCGCTGGCGATGCGGATTCTTGACCTTTTTGCTCCGCTTGGTATCGGGCAGAGCGGCCTTGTTGTTTCGGAGCCCAGAAGCGGGAAGACCATTCTTCTCCAGCAGATTGCCAACGCGATGTCAGAGAGGCATCCCGCCACCGAGGTTATGATCCTGCTGTTGGGAGAGAAGCCCGAAGAGGTTACCGATATAAAGAGGAGCATCCCCGGAACGGTTGTTTCCTCCAGCAGTTACCAGGGCAGCAGGGACCACCTCAGGACGGCGGAGCTTACCCTGATGCGGGCAAGGAGGCTTGTCGAGGCAGGTAAGGATGTCCTTGTAATCATTGATTCGCTGACCGAACTGGCCCGGGCCTACAATACGGAGGTAAGAGATCCCCAGCGCATCATCGATGTAGATCTCAGCCCCGTTGCCATTGACAGGACCCTCGAAACGCTTAATTCCAGCGTGGCTATCGAAGGCGGAGGATCCCTGACGATTCTCGCTTCGGTATCCGTTGGAACAGGAAGCGAACTGGATGACATGATTTTTGAGGCCTCCAGGAGCAGTGGCGGTATGGAGGTTTTTCTGTCTGCTGAGCTTGCATCCTTGAGGATCTGGCCTGCAATCGACATAGAGCGTTCCGCTGGGGGGGCGGCCGGGGAGCTTCTCGACAAGGAGGAGCTGGAGGTTGCCGATGATTTCAGGAAAAAGCTTGCCGGGGGCGCGGTCGAAAAAAAACTTCCAGCCCTGCACAAGCAGATGCGCAAATACGAGTCGAACGGGGAACTGCTGAAGGCTACGACCTGACCCTCCAGGATTGTTCCCGGCTTATCCTTGAATTGGCGAGGAGTGGTACGGCTTGCGCATTTTTACCACAGGGACTAGACTGTGCTCCTGCTTGATTGTGAGCAACAGGCTGTAACTTAACTTTTCTGAGAGGAACATGAGGATGAAACGTATTCCCGTCGCCCTGGTAATGCTGGTATTTACCGCACTGTTATTGTCACAGCCGGCTTCTGCCGCTGACAAGCTCCGCCTTTTAATCATCGATGGGCAGAATAACCATAATTGGAAGGCGATGACTCCTCCGATGAAAGCCAAGCTGGAGTCGACGGGGAGGTTCAGTGTAGAGGTTGCGACCACTCCGGGTGGAAGGGGGTCCAAGGAAGACTGGGCCAAGTTCCGTCCCGACTTCTCAAAATTTGACGTTGTCCTCAGCAATTACAATGGCCAGCCCTGGCCCGCCACGGTCAACAAGGGCCTGGAGGATTTCGTCAGCGGGGGTGGGGGGCTGGTGATCATCCATGCGGCCAATAACTCCTTCGGCGGGTGGAAAGAATACAACAAGATGATCGCGCTTGGCTGGCGCAACAATAAGTATGGTGCGCGCCTGACGGTGGATGATTCCGGCAAGGAGGTCATTACGCCGGTCGGCCAGGGACCGGGGGCCGGTCACGGCCGCCAGCACCCCTTCGAGATCATCGTTCGCGACAGCGAGCACCCGGTTATGAAGGGCATGCCGAAGAAATGGATGCATGCCAGGGACGAGCTCTATCACGGCCAGCGCGGACCGGCGAAGCTGCACCTTCTCGCGACTGCCTGGTCTGACAAGAAGACCGGTGGCACAGGTGCCCACGAGCCAATGATCTGGCATGTCCCCTACGGGAAGGGACGTGTTTTTACCACCGTTATGGGGCATGTGGACCCAACGGATTCCATACGCTGCGTAGGCTTTCAGACGGTGATGTGTCGAGGCTCGGAGTGGGCAGCGACAGGGAAGGTTACTATTCCCATCCCGGATGACTTTCCTACCGACAAGGTGAAAATCGCGCCCTGATGAACTGCAGGTGAGCGGTTTATTTCAGGGGGAATCCACGCTCGGAATTTCGCCAGCCGCCACTTCGGTATCGCAATAGAGGCGTTTGAATACATCCCACCAGTCGCTGAGGGACCGGCAGGAGATGAATGCTTTCTCGGCGTTTCCAGGCTCGGGATGGTGGATCGAGAACTTGATGCCGAATTTGCGCATGAGCTTTTGCGTTTTGCGTTCGGTATGAAACCGGCTGCAGAGCTCAAAATGATCCCGCAGAACGGAGCCCTGCTCCTCCAGGCTCGGGGGGCGTGGTGCCTTGCCCTCCAGCAGGAGGCTTGCCTGGCGGAAGATCCAGGGGTTGCCGATGGCTCCCCGGGCGACAGAGACAGCATCGACCCCGGTACGGGCAAGCATCTCGAACACTGATTCAGGCGTAAAGATATCTCCCGAGCCCATGATCCTGAAGTCGGGGTAGCGCTGCGTCAGCTGGGAGAGAAAGTTCCACCTCGAGGGCCCCTCGTATTTCTGCCGAACGGTCCGGCCATGCACGACAGCGGCGAAGAAACCCTGGTCAATGGTATCTTCAATAATCCGGAAGAAGTTCTTCTCGGAATCCTGCTCGTCGTCAAATCCCCGCCGGAGCTTGATCGTGAGGGGGACACGGCCACCGACAGCCTGGCTGACCTCCTGGATGATCTCGCTCGCCTTTTCGGGGTTATGAAGCAGGTGTCCGCCGCGGGCGCAACCGCGGAGCCTTTTTACCGGGCAGGCCATGTTGAGGTCGATCACGTCATAGCCGAGCTCGAGGAGCACCTTCGCTCCCGCTGCCATGTTGTGAGGGTCGGATCCCATGAGCTGCCCGGCTAGGGGATGGTCTTCGGGGTCCAGCTCGGCGTCCTTCAGTCCCTTTCCTCCATCGACGAGGAACCTGTCGGACATCGCTTCGGTTACGCAGTAGGGGCTTCCATGGCGGCGGGCGATGATGCGCATGGCTGCATCTGAATAGCCCTGCAACCCGGCCTGGAAGAAGGGGCGGTCTTCAATCCATGCGAAGGCCTGTGGGAGCTCCATTTCCAAAGTTTCCGGGGTGGTGGTGGAGCTTGCCGGTACAGCCGGGCCGTTGCTTTCATCTCCAGTCATTGGCTGCTTGCTGCCCTCTGCGGGTGGCCCTGCAGGGCGAGGCTGGATTTCCGGTGGGCTGGAAGCCGGCTCGTTTTGACAGGCTTGTTATCAAGTTCCCTGGTAATGCTCCTGATGGCGGCCTTTGCCAGGTTTTTCGAATTGCAGTGTTCGGAGTTGGACATCACCACCACGCCCAGTTTCTTCGCGGGGAAGATGACCATCCTGGTCCTGGTTTTTTCCTGCCCACCGCTGTGGGCTACCTGCAGGTCTTTCCCGCCGCCGCTGATGTTGAAGCCGAAGCCATAGGTGGTCGGTTTGGAATTCTTTAATTTCCTGGGCGCCCACATCAGCTTCTCAGTCGCGGGCTTGACGAGCCTGCCAGTGATCAACCCCCGGGCAAAGGCTGCAAGGTCATCGATGTTCGATATAAATCCACCACCACCGAGTTTCCAGCTGACATCTGTATCGGTTGAACGGATCACCTTTCCGAGCAGTTTCCTGTAGCCCACAGCACGGTGGGGAATTTTCTTCCACTGGTAGTCGGGCTGCAGGGTGGTCATGCCCAGTGGCCAGGCGATTCGTTTTTCAACCTGGGAGGCGAATTTTTCCCTGCCGGCCCTCTCGACCACTGCGCTGAGAAGGATGTATCCATGTGTCGTATAGGAAAATTTTTCCCCGGGTTGGTTCACCAGGGGGGATTCTTTGAAGGTGTCGAGGGCCAGGATGACGCTTTCAAAAGGATTCGGGGTGTCGTATTCACGCTCGGTCTTGATCACCTTGCCGTTGGTGTAATGAACGATTCCTCCCTGGTGGCAGAGCAGGTCCCGGGTGGTGACCAGGGTATTCTTGTCAGGGAATTCGGGAACGTAGCTCCGTACATCTTTGTGAAGGTCGAGGAGGTTTTTTTCATAGAGCTGCATTGCAGCCACCGAGGTCAGGCTCTTGGAGATCGAAGCCCAGCGAAAGAGAGTCTTGCGGGTGACAGGGATCTTGTTTTCCCGGTCTTCCAGTCCGTAACCTTTCAGGTAGGCGATCTCGCCATCGACGATGATTCCAAGCGCGGCGCCAACCAGGGATTGCTTCGCAATCTCATTCTGCATGTCCTTGTCGATCTGCTGGCGCGTGGCCTTCTCGAGATCGGTGGCAGCAAGAAAGGGACCGCAGAGAAAAAACAGCAGGCCCAGCAGCGCTTTCGTGGTCATTGCTGCAGAAGAGGTGTGGCGAAAAGCGATTGTCATTTTTCCATCCATTGAGGGGATCAGGCGATGAGCTGGTCGAATATCTCTCCGCCGACATCTGTAAGACGGAAGTCCCGGCCCTTGAAGCGGTAGGTGAGCTGCTCGTGATCAAATCCAAACAGGTGGAGCAGGGTGGCGTGGAAATCATTGATGTGCATGCGGTCCTTCACCGCGTGCCAGCCGACGTCGTCTGTTGTCCCCAGGACCTGCCCTCCCTTGATCCCTCCTCCTGCCATGAAGATGCTGAAGCTGAAGGGATGATGATCGCGGCCGGTATTGGCTGAGCGTCCACCCCTGTTTTCGCCCAGGGGTGTTCTGCCGAATTCCGAGCCCCAGACCACCAGGGTTTCATCAAGGAGCCCGCGTTGCTTGAGATCCTTGATGAGTGCGGCCACCGGCTGGTCTGCCATGGTCGCGTTGAATCTCAACTCCTTCTCCAGGTTGCTGTGATGATCCCAGGATGCATGGTAGAGGTTGACGAAGCGGACGCCGCGTTCGACCATTCGCCTTGCCAGGAGGCAGTTTGTAGAGAAATTCGAGAAGACATTTTTCCCGCCACCTCTGCCGGCGTTGGGGAGATCCTTGCGGCCGACTCCGTACAGCTCCAGGGTGTCCTTGCTTTCGTCCCGGAGGTCGATGAGCTCCGGGGCTGATTTCTGCATACGGAAGGCCAGCTCGTAGGAGGCGATCCGGCTCTGGATTTCCGGGTCGAGGGTTTCCCGGTACCTCTGGTGGTTCAGGTCACGCAGCGCGTCCAGGGTGGCACGTTGCAGATTGGCATCGAGCCCGGGGGGATTGTTGAGGTTGAGGATCGGTTCCCCCTTGCCGCGAAAGAGAACTCCCGCATAGGTTGAAGGAAGGAACCCGCTTGTCCAGTTGGATGTGCCGCCGCTCGATCCCCGCCCGGCGGTCAGGACGACGTATCCAGGGAGGTTCCTGGATTCCGATCCAAGACCGTAATTGAGCCAGGAGCCGACGCTCGGACTGCCGAAAAGGGGAACCCCGGTATTCATCATGAGCTGGCCCGGATGGTGGTTGAACTGTTCGGAGTAGATGGATCTCACCAGGGCGATATCATCAGCGCAGGTGCCGATGTGCGGCAGAAAATCTGAGAGTTCCATTCCGCATTGCCCGTGGCGGCTGAACTTGCGGGGGCTCCTCATCAGCACGGCGGTCTTTTTTTTTGATAAAGGCGAAGCGTACATCTTTTGTGAGGGATTCCGGCAGAGGCTTGCCGTGAAGCTCGTCGAGCTTGGGCTTGGGGTCAAAGAGGTCGAGCTGGCTGGGGGCGCCCGCCATGAAAAGAAAGATGCAGTTTTTCGCCTTTGGAGCGAAATGGGGGGCTCGCGGTGCCAGGGGGTTGAGGTGGCCGGGGCGGGGGCCTTCGGCTCCAAGCAGGCCTTCTCCCCGCAGCAGGTTGGCAAGCGCCAGGGTGCCAACTCCGCTCGCAGAGGTGGCCAGGAAGTTTCTCCGGGTCCTGGCGACCAGGTCTGTCAGGTTTGATGGATGCACGATTTAATGAACTCTCAGCGAGTTTTACGAATGTTCATGGGCCATCGGACCACAGAGGGTTTTAACTGTCCAGAAAATGCATGGGAGTGAGACCTCATCGCCTGCCGGATTTCAGCGGAGCATTGCCAAAGCCCGGCCAGATTCGAAGCACGCCCAGGATCCCTCTCAAAGCGATTGTGCAGACACAGAGAAGCCAGACCTGGGGGAGGCAGTTTTCATCGGAGATGTCGATGAATTGCAATCCAGTGACTCCCACCACTGTGGCAAGCACCACGGTGTTTCGCATGAAACCATAATCACTGGTTCCCCAGTGAACACCATCTGTGGCGAAGCAGAGGCCGTTGACAGGCTGGCAGAGGCAGCTGATAAGCCAGGCGCCCGGCAACAGGAAAATCGCATCCTCGGGAACCATGAGCTCTGTCAGTGGTTTCTGGAGCAGAAGAAGAAGGGCCATCAGAAGAAATCCGCTCGCCACGCTCCAGGCGATGGTAAGGGCTGCGGCCTTTCTTGCCAGGAGGCGGTTGTTCTGCCCGAGGAAAGAGGCCACGAGGCTCTGTCCGACCACGGCGAACGCATCGAGCAAAAGCGCGGTGATAAACCACAGCAGGCGCAGAACCTGGTGTGCGGCGGCTGTCTGGTCCCCAGCCAGGGCCGCCGTGCGGGTAGCGAGGATGAGAAAAAGGTTCAGTGAACCGGTGCGGATCACCATGTCCCGTCCCATGGCCAGCAGGTAGTTCATTGTCGGACGATGGAGGCAGAGGCGAAAGCCGACTTTTTTACGCAAGGCGAAAAAAGCCCAGCCCAGGCCGAGCCACTGGCTGATCACGCTGGCCCAGGCCGCCCCGGCGACTCCCATGGCCGGGATGGATCCATAGCCAAAGATCATCAGTGGGTCGAGAATGATGTTGAGAGCATTGATCCCGATCGAAATATAAAGCGGGGTGCGCATATCCTGGACGCCGCGCAGGGCTCCGAAAGCAGCAAAACCGATCAGCACAGCCGGGGCTCCAAACAGCCGGATCCGCATGTACTCGACCGTGTCTTTCTGCACTTCTCCCGTGGCCCCCATTGCCCCGGAGATCCATTCCAGGGCCGGCAGCAGCAGGAACATTGCGAGGCTCAGCAGCGCCGACATGACCAGTGCCGTCCCGACTCGGCGATGCAGGAGATCTTCGTCGCTTCTACCCTGTGCGCCCGCGGCAAGTGTCTGGATCCCGACTCCAATGAAGTTCAGTACCCAGAAAGCGCTGGAGATTACGGATGTAGCGATTGCCAGCGCGGCGAGGGAGGTGGATCCGAGCTGGGAGAGGAAGTAGGTGTCCGCCGTTGATGTCAACGGCTCGGCGATGCTCGTGCCGAGCACGGGCAGAGCCATCACCAGGATCGTACGACCCGGCTTTTCTATAAATGTCTGGCTGTGTTCTTTCAATGGGCGTCCGGGATGTATTCTCTCGCAATGGCAGGCAAGCCCCTTCGACTGGCCTCTGCGCCGATGCCGTACAGATTGATCTTGTTCGCAGTTTACCTATAATGGAGTCCACCGGGGATGCCCATGCCGCAAGGCTTTGGGCAGAGTTCGACAGCTGGTCATCCCGGCCTGGTCATTGTCCCATTGGACAGGTGAGTATACCGATGCGAAACCAGTTCATCCTGCCAATCCACCTGTTTGTTCTCGGGTGTATGCTGCCAGGTCTGTCCCTGCAGGGAGCGGATCGCCCTGTCGACTTTTCAAATGACGTGATGGCTGTATTGTCCAAGGCTGGTTGCAACCAGGGTACGTGTCATGGCAACCGCAATGGCAAGGGGGGCTTCAAGCTCTCGCTCAGGGGGCAGGATCCGGAAAGAGACTTCGAGGTGATTACCCGGGGGCTCGGGGGCCGGAGGGTAGACCGGGTGAATCCGGGTAATAGCCTGATACTGCTGAAGCCGACTGCTGTCGTTGCGCACGAGGGGGGACGCCGCTTCGGCGCCGGGGAGACTCCTTTCCGGATCCTGAGGGAGTGGATCCGGTCGGGCCTTCCGGGCCCCGATCCGGAATCCGCTACACTTCAGAAGCTTGAGGCCGTCCCCGGGGGAGAGCTCAATGTCCTCGTGGAGCCGGCTTCTGAACTGAGGATACGTGTTTTCGCTGAGTTCTCCGACGGCAGCAGGAGAGAAGTGAGCGACCTCGCCGTTTATGAAACCTCCGGTGACGCGGCTGAGGTTTCCCCTGCGGGGCTCGCCAGGCGAGTTTCTTTCGGGGAGAGCACCATCCTGGTCAGATACCTCGGCCGCCAGGTTCCTGTTCGGGTGGCCTTTGTTCCGGCCAGGGAGAGCTATCGGTGGAGAGGGCATCCCGAGAAGAATTTCATCGATAAAGCTGTCTTTGGAAAGCTCAGGCGCTTGAGGATGAATCCCTCGGCGATTTGTGACGATACAACTTTTCTGCGCCGCGCGACTCTCGACCTTGCCGGGCGACTGCCCACTTCTGTAGAGGCAAGATCTTTCAGCGCTGATAAAGGCCCCGGCAAGCGCTCCAGGAAGATAGATGAGCTGCTTGAGAGCGAGGATTTCTCGGATTTCTGGGCTCTCAAGTGGGGCGACCTTTTGCGCAACGAGGAAAAGGTTCTCGATCGAAAGGGAGTCCAGGCTTTCCATCGCTGGATTCGGCACAGCATCGCAGGCAGGAAGCCACTTGATGTTTTCGCACGGGAAATTCTCACTGCCCGTGGGAGCACCTACAGGAACCCGGCGGCCAATTACCTCCGCGCCAATAGGGATGTTCTCCAGCGCGCGGAGAATACCGCGCAGGTATTCCTGGGTGTCCGGCTTGCCTGCGCGAAATGCCACAACCATCCTTTCGAGCGCTGGACACAGGACGACTACTATGGCTGGGCGGCCCTCTTCTCCCGTGTACGCTATAAGGTGTTTGAGAACAAGCGACGTGACGGGCTCGACAAGAATGCCTTCGTTGGTGAGCAGGTGGTCTGGATGGCACGCGATGGAGAGCTGAAGGATCCCCGCAACGGCAGCGGAGTAAAGCCCAGGTTGCTGGGTACGGCGAACGGGGTTCCGGCAGAGGGAGTGGACCGCCTCGAGTTTCTCGCCGACTGGGTTGCCAGCGGGGACAACCCGTTTTTTTCGAGGTCCCTGGTAAACAGGATCTGGTTCAACCTGATGGGGCGGGGGATTGTCGATCCTGTCGATGACTTCCGCGAAACAAATCCTCTCAGCCACCCCGGGCTCATCAGTGGGCTTGCGAAGGAATTGCGCAGAAGTGGCTTCGACCTCAGGACAATTATCAGGTTGATCATGAATTCAAACACCTACCAGCTCAGCTCGATTCCCCTGCCAACGAATGCGGGTGTGGAAGCGGGGTTTGCCCGGGTCTCTCCCCGCCGTCTGGATGCAGAGCAACTGGTAGACGGTCTTGCACAGGTGCTCGGTGAGAAACCTGTTTTCAATGGTTATCCCCGGGGTATTCGCGCGGTGCAGCTTCCCGGGACAAACGCCATATTGCCCAGGTACAAAAAGCCCAGCAACGCAGATGTCTTTCTCAAGCTTTTCGGAAAACCTGAGCGCCAGCTGACCTGTGAATGTGAGCGGATGTCGCAGACCCATCTTGCGCAGGCTTTTCACCTGGTGAGTGGCCCGATGCTCCACCAGATGATTTCCAGCAATGGGAACCGGCTCGGCACCCTGGCCGGTTCAGGCGCGAGTAATGCGGAGCTGATTGATGAGTTGTATTGGAGTGCCCTCGGGCGCTCCCCGGCAGAGGCGGAGGCTTCCGCCGCAGGAGCGCTCTTCTCTTCAGCCGGCGGCAAGCGCGCCGCGCTGGAGGACCTGGCCTGGGCGCTGGTTAATTCCAAGGAGTTCCTGTTGCGCAGGTAGACAGAAGCCATGAAAAGAAAAAACCTGAACACAGTTTCTTTGAACGCCCCGTTGGGGGCCTGCAGGGGGTTTTCGGATGCAGGCATCACCCGTCGCAGTGTCCTGAGCGCGGGCGGGCTGGGGATGCTCGGTCTTAATCTGCCCGGTCTCCTGCGGGCTGAAGATGCCGCCTCGGCCGGTTCTCCGCCGGTGAGAGCCAAGTCGGTGATCTTCCTGTTCCAGTTCGGCGGCCCCAGCCATGTTGACACCTTCGACATGAAGCCCGATGCCCCTGCTGAAATACGAGGGCCGCATAAATCCATCAGCAGTGTCGTTCCCGGACTTCCGGTGAGCGAGCACCTGCCGAGGATGGCCAAACAGATGGACCGTATCTGCCTTGTTCGCAGCATGCACCACACCATGAAAAACCACAACTCGGCGGCCTATTACGCGCTGACAGGACACGCACCACCCAGGGATGACCAGAGGCTTCGAGATTCGCTCAGCCTCTACCCGGCCTATGGCTCGGTTGTCGATAAGCTGGCTCCCCTCAAGAGTGAATTGCCGACCTTTGTCTCCTATCCCCACGTGATCGCTGATGGATCTGTCACCCCCGGGCAGCGCGCCAGCTTTCTCGGGAAGGCGCATGATCCTTTCTTTATCGCGGAAGATCCCAACAGCAGGAATTTCAAGTTGCCCGAGCTCAGCCTCCCTTCCGGTCTCTCCTTTGAGCGTCTGCAGCGAAGAAGAGAGATGCAGAAGTTGATCGACTCGCAGTCGAAGCTCCTGGAATACTCGGCCTCTGCAAAGGGTCTCGATGACTATTACAAAAAGGCACTGGCCATGTTGAGCTCTACCCGTGTACGGGATGCCTTTGACATCTCGCGCGAGCCGGAGGCTGTCCGGGAGCGCTACGGCCGCCATACCTACGGACAGGGGTGCCTGCTGGCCCGCCGGCTTGTGGAGGCAGGTGTGCGCTTCGTAACGGTTTATTTCGATTCCAGCATTGGAGGAAGGAGCACAACCTCCGGCGGCTGGGACACCCACGGGTTTGACAATACCAGGATGTTTCCGATTATCGAGAAGCGGCACCTTCCGATTACCGAGGAAACCCTGCCGACCCTTCTGGATGACCTTCAGGACCGGGGGCTTCTCGAGGACACCCTGGTGGTCTGGATGGGTGAGTTCGGGCGCACTCCCAAGATCAACGCGAACAAGAGCCGGGATCACTGGCCGCAATGCTATTCGGCGCTGCTGGCCGGCGGTGGCGTGAAGGGAGGCTATATTCACGGCGCCTCTGACTCCACGGGTGCCTATCCAAGCCGTGATCCGGTCAGACCTGATGACCTCTCGGCGACAGTGTTCCACCTCATGGGGATTGATCCTTCCACAGAGGTCTATGATACCCAGGACAGGCCGCTCGTGATCGCCGAGGGAGACCCGGTCCTCGACCTCATCGCCTGAGAGGTCTGCTGGTCTGCCCGGCACTTTCCAAAGGGCTCCCAGCTTGGTAACCTGCCCTGTTCAACGGTTGACCAAGGTGACTTCTTTCCCGGAGCGATAGCATGTCAAAAGAATGGAATTTCAAGCAGGAGCTGGTGTCGGTATTCGGTAAACCGATCGCGGAAAACCCCACCCAGTACATGATCGAGAAGGCCTTTGCCCACCACGGTCTTGACTGGCGCTACCTGTCGCTCGAGGTTGAGCCGGAGGACCTGGCTGATGCGGTAACGGGTATGCGTGCGATGAACTTCCGTGGAGGCAATTGCACGATCCCTCACAAGATAGCCGTTATTGAGCACCTCGACAGGCTCGGTGAATCTGCGGCGATGATGGGGGCTGTGAACTGCATTGTATGTGAAGGAGATGAGCTGGTTGGTGAAAACACCGATGGGAAAGGCTTCGTTCAGTCGGTTCGCGAGGTGACTGACCCGGAGGGCAAGAAGGTGGTGGTCCTGGGTGCGGGGGGGGCCGCCAGGGCGATCGGGGTTGAGATGGGACTTGCCGGCGCCGTCAGTTTTACCATCGTTAACAGGACAGCTGACCGTGGCCGGGAGCTGGCGGACCTGCTTGTGGAAAAGGTGGGCGTGGAGGCCCGGTTTATACAGTGGGAGGGAGATTTTGAGGTTCCGGCCGGGACAGATATTGTTGTCAATGCAACCTCGATCGGTCTCTTTCCGGATGTCGAGGCCCGGGTTCCGCTGAATATCGACACCCTGGAGCCCGGCATGGTGGTGGCGGACGTCATCCCCAACCCCCCGCGTACGCGGCTGGTGAAGGATGCTACGGAGAGAGGCTGCACAGTGCTCGATGGACTCGGGATGCTCGTCAACCAGGGGGTTGTCGGGTTCAGGTACTGGACGGGGGTAGATCCTGATCCGGAGGTCATGAGAGCAGCCCTGCAGGAAGTTTTCGGGAGCTGATCCTGTATGACGGATGGTTTTGCGGGGATGAGAGAGAAGAAAATGAGAGGTTTCCTTTCAGCAGGGGCAGGGCTTTTGGTTCTTACCTTGATCGGTTGTTCGTCGGTTCCGGTTAAGAAGATATCCCTGCAGGAATACGTATCCCTTGAGGATGACAGCTATTCCTGGGAGCTGCTCAGCTCAGGCAGTGGCGATGGGTACAGGATTTATTTCCTGAAGCTTGAGTCGCAGGCCTGGCGAACCGGGAACGAGGTTGACCGAACTCTCTGGACCCACTCCCTCTCGATCATTATCCCTGATACCGCCAGGGAGGCGGCGGGGCGCTCAGGTTCGGCCGCGGTGCTCCTGATCATCGATGGGGGCAGCAATGATGAAGTTCCACCGGTGGACTCTGA
>JAYGDV010000542.1:0-12896 GCA_046582735.1 Planctomycetota bacterium | reverse complement strand
GCAGGTGCCGCGAATACCGGGCCAGGCAACATTCAATCCGCCTCCGGGGGGAGAGGTGGAGATGGCGATTCCACTGCTTCAGTAATGGATTCTACGGTTGAATAGAAAGCACCGCCCTGCGAAGCCAGTTTCTCCAGCAGGCCACATGGAACCAGCCTCTCTTCATTGAATGCCTTGAGCCCCTCAGCAACCTTACCGGCCCCTAAATTATCGGCATAACGCAGGGGGCCTCCCCGGAACGGGGCGAAACCCGTACCGAAGACCATGGCGAGGTCCACATCGGAAGGCGTCGCTACGATTTTCTCATCGAGGGCTGCGGCTGCCTCGTTGATCAACGGGTAGATGAGCCTCCTGATCCAGAGGTCGGCATCTGAAGCCCGGAAGCTTCCGGATACACCGGGAACCCCGCCAAGCAACTTCCTGTTCAACTCCAGCTTCCCTCCACGGCCTTTACCCTTATGCAGGTAAAATCCCCTGCCTGTTTTCCTGCCAAGAACATCCGGGTCCCCCCCCAGGGTGGACAGCAGCTCCGGAGGGCGCGCCCTCTCCCCGAGGCCGACGTGCAGAATCCCGGCAACCTTGGAGGCCACATCGTGCCCGACCTCATCGATCAGCTCAAAGGGCCCCATCGGCATACCGAATTCCCTCACAGCCCTGTCGATGGCGCGGGGCGAGTAGCCCTCCTCAAGGAGCCTGACTGCCTCGTTGAGGTAGGCCCCGAGAACACGGTTGACCAGGAAGCCCGGTCCATCAGCACACCTGACCGGGATCTTCCCCAGGCTGCGGGCAAGGGTCTCCGCTGCTACAAGTGCCGCCTCGGTTGTGCGCGACCCACGAATCACCTCCACCAGCGGCATCCGCTCAACGGGATTGAAAAAGTGAAGGCCGACAACCCGGCCGGGCCACTTCGCCGCATTCTGAAGGTCGTCGATGGACAGGGCCGATGTATTGGAGGCGAAAACCACGTGCCGGCCCAGCTCCCCCTCCGCCTCGCGAAGCACCTTCTTCTTGATTTCCATGTCCTCCACGATGGCCTCGAGCACGATCTCCGCAGAAGAGAAGCCGGCGTAGTCGGTTGAGGTGGTGATCCTGGCAAGGACGTTGATGGGTTCAGTTTTCTTCATTCGCCGCCGGGCAACCCTGCCGCGGAAGATGTCATCGATACGCCTGTAGCCTGCAGCAATAGCCTCCCTGTTGATATCCTTCATCCGCACCCGGTAGCCCTTGCGTGCAACCAGGGCAGCCAACCCTCCCCCCATGACCCCTGCACCGAGCAGGCCGACCAGGCCTCCCGGTTGTGCCGGCCGGGCCACTCCACGAACTTTTTTCTTTTCAGAGCTTCCACGGCGGGCCGCTTCGCTGGCCATGAAGAGATCTATCAGGTTCTTGCAGGTTTCAGAAGCCGCGAGCTCTCCTACCAGCCGGGCCTCCAGCTCCAAACCTTTCTCAATCGTCATCCCGAAGCCATCGATCATCGCATCAAGAGCCTTGAAGGGAGCAGGATAGTGTTCCCCTGCCTTGCGCCGGATGTCTTTGAGAGCTGTCCAGCGCACGAGGTACCTCCCCGGGGGAGTCTTTTCCAGCAACCGCAGCAACAGGGATCTCTTGCGCATACGCGAACGCGAGCGGTAGGCCTTCCCCTTTCCGGCAAGCGCCCGGGCTGCAAAGGAGATGCTGGCATCGCGCAGATCAGCAACATAAACCACCTCGTCAACCATCCCGAGCTTCAGGGCCTTGCGCATGTCGATAGGTTTGCCGCCGAGGATAACCGGGAGGGCACGCGCCAGGCCAATGAGGCGGGGCAGGCGCTGGGTTCCGCCAAATCCCGGCAGTATTCCCAGCTGGACCTCGGGAAGAGCCAGCCGGGTTTTTTCAGCATCGCTGCCGAGGCGGAAGTCGCAGGCCAGGGCGAACTCAGCGCCCCCTCCAAGGCAGTTGCCATGGATTGCAGCAACCGTGACCGCCGGCATGGAAGCGAGCTTGCCGAGAACAGCCTGTCCCCTCCTGGCCAGCTCAGTGGCCTCGGCACTGTCGCCGATGGCCCGGATCTCGCCAATATCAGCCCCCGCGATAAAAGTCCCGCTATCCTCTTTACCGCCAATGACCACCAGGGCACGGATTCTTTTATCAGAGGCAATCCCATCGAGCACACGGTCGAGATCATCGAGGACCGCCTTGCTGAGTTTGTTCACCTTCTCCCCGGGCAGGTCGAAAACGAGAACTGCAATTCCATCCTCCGGTGCCTCAAGCCTCCAGGCCCCGGTCGTTGAACTGTTTTTTTTGCCGGTCATTCGACAGCCTCCACCACGACAGCACCTCCCTGCCCGCCCCCCACACACAGGGTCGCCAGCCCCCGGCCGAGCCCCCTGCGGCGAAGATCATTCAGCAGGGTCAGGATAATACGTGCCCCGCTGGCACCGACAGGATGCCCCAATGCTATAGCTCCCCCGTTGACATTGAGCCTGTCGGAAGAGATCTCTCCAATCGGTTCGGACAGGCCCAGCTCCCCTTCAGCAAAGGCCCTCGAGTCAAATGCCGCACGGTTGGCCAGAACCTGGGCCGCAAAAGCCTCGTTCAACTCGATCCTGTCCATGTCTTCGAGGGAAGAACCGGCCCGCTCCAGTGCCAGCGGCGTACTGAATGCAGGACCGAGACCCATCCGCGCTGGAGAGCAGCCCCGGTAGGCGTAGGAAATAATCCTGCCAAGTGGTTGCAGGCCAAGCTCGGCTGCCTTCTCCTCGCTGGCCAGCAGGAGAGCCACACCTCCATCGGTAATCGGACAGGAATTGCCGACCGTAACCGTCCCCAGGGTCCTGTCAAAATAGGGCCTGAGTTTCTGCAGTGCTTCCATGGACTGCCCCTTGCGTGGGCCTACGTCTTCCTGCACCGCATCGAACCTGGGGCCTGCATGAAGAGGGACGATCTCCTGCGCGAGAATTCCGGCAGCCCTGGCAATGCAGGCACGCTGGTGGCTCTGAAGTGCGAATTCATCCTGGTCCTCACGGGAAATGGCGAACTCCCTGGCCAGGTTCTCTGCCGTATCTCCCATGTTCAGCCCGCAGAACGGATCCGTAAGCCCCTTCTCGATACCGATCACCGGCTTGAAATCTCCCGGCCTGAACCTGGCCAGGGAGGCAAGCTTGCCGAACAGGGTCCTTGCCCGTCCCAGGCGAATGAACTTATCACGAGCCCGCCGGCTGTAGATAAAGGGGATCCCCGACATCGATTCGATCCCGCCTGCAAGGATCAGGTCCGAACAGCCGAACCGTATCCTGTCAAAAGCCGTGGTGACCGCCTCCATGCCGGAAGCGCAATTGCGATGCACGGTGAAAGCCGGCGTGGAAACAGGCACCCCCGCCCGTAGCGCGATCACCCGGGCGATATTGGCGGAGTCAGCCGGCTGCGCGACATTCCCGAAGATAACCTCGTCGAGCTCGGCGGCTGAAACACCTTGGCGAATCAAGAGCTCCTCCAGCGGGATCCGGCCGAGCTCGCTGGCATGAACCTCGCCCATTTCCCCCCCTCCCTTGACAAAGGGTGTCCGCAAACCCTCGACGACCACCACCGATCGTGCACCGTCTGCGGATCTTTTCCTGCCTGCACTCAAAATACTGCTCCCGGGGAGGACACCCTGACAGGGTCCTGCCGCCAACCAACCATGCGAATATCCCGCCTGCTGAATGGTACCCTGCTGGAGTGCCGGGCGAAAAGCCCCCACTGGAGGAAATTCAGGAACTCGCCAGCGCTGAAAACCGCAGGTGCGAAGCTTCCTTCACTTTCCCCTACTCAATCGCCACGTACCGTCCACCGTGGTCTTCGGACAGTTTCTTGAGGAACTCCTCCTTGGCGCCTTTGAAACCCAGCGTGAAAATCCGCACGTCACGCAGGAAATTGAGCTCCTTCATCCTATTGTGGATCTCCCGCACGATCTGGGCGGAGTCCTCCGGGTCTCCCCTTCCTGATGACCCTACATGCGTTGGCGCCCCGTCCGTCACGAGGTAGATGGTATCAAGTGAGAGATCACTGAACGCCTCCTCGAGAGCCAGGTCGGTAACCGTCACCCCCTCTGCGCGAAGTTCCTCAACATATTTACCGGCTCCCGTCTTGTTACCCTTGCTGGATTTCACCATCGCTTCCTGCCAGGGATCGACATCGGTGGAATAGGTGACGAGATTGAAACGCACATCGCTGGGCAGTGCATTGACGACGCGCACCAGCTCCTTCTTGGCGCGCGTGATACGACGGCGCTCCTCGGGAGGTTTCGGCGGCCCCTTCTTCGCTGCATCTCCGACAACGGTACGCCTCTGGTTAACCTGCCTGGAACCGGGCGGCGCGGGATCGGTGGAGAGCATGCTGCCGGAAACATCGAGAATGAAACAGATGTTCTTGCCGGTGACCGCTGCGCCAAAGAGCGTCAAGGCTGTCCTTGCAGAGCCCTTCTTCTGTGGCTCAAAGAAGTCGGGGCGGTTCTTCCTGGCAGCTACATAGTTTTTCCAGTCGACCGCAGCGGGCAGATCCACATGAAGCATCTGCTGCAGGGCAGACTGGAAGGTCAGCAGGGCCCGCTGCCATTCCGCAGCATCTCCACTCGGCCTCTTTTCTTCGATGGCCACGTAGCGCTCCACCATCTTCTCTACGACAGGAACCTTCTTCGACTTCTTCAGGTAATGAATACTGCGGCGGACAATCTGCGGAGCCTTATCCTCGAGTGCTTCGAGGCAGGCCGCCTCGAGATCGAGGTCAGATTTGAAGCAGGCCGCATCGAGAATCAGCAGGCGTCCGCGCCAGTCTCCTCTCTTGTTCTTGCGAATCTTTTCGATCTCCTTGGTAACATACTTCCCCTTCGCATCCTTGAAGGCATTGGCGGCCTTGGAATGAAGGAAATAGTACTTACCCGAGGTCGCGACCCCGGTGCCGAGATCCCTGGCGAAATCCACATAGGCATCGACGGCAATCTTGATAGCACGCCGCTCGCCCGTGGCCAAGACCGCGGTGAACGCCTCGAGGAAACCCTCCGGGTCTTCGCGGCCGATCGATTTCTTGAGGTCCAGCGTAGCCCTCTTCAATTCCTTGCTCTGCGCCGGGAGATGACCGACCGCAGCAGGGCATAAGAGCCCCAGCAGCAACAGGACGCGAAGAGAACAGCTTTTGAAACTGGTAGCCATAGATCTTATTGTTCCCCAGTGCGGTGGCGGATGAGAACTTTTTTCCGGGCGGGAAGAAAAAAACAGCCCTGCCCTCCAGCCTACCAGCGGGAAGCGCTGGTACCGTTGCGCTGCGGTGGCCCGCTGCCGGGACCGGTCGAGCGGGAGGCAATTTCTTCTAGCCGTCCGAGCGCTGTCGTTTTTCTCTCAACGAGGCGTTCCACTGCCTGCTGGGCCTCTTCCCAGCCCTCCTCGCCTAAAAGAGCAGAGAGCCTGCCCATGTTTTCAATATGCTCCCGGGTGGAGGCCATGACCGGCTCAACGAGAAAAACCGGCCTGAGAAAATTGAACCTCGCATAGTCCATCTCCCAGGCAACGCTGGGCGCCACAGCCGCGTGCTCGTCAAGAAGCTCCATGATGGCCCCCATGTCGAGGCAACTCTCTGTATAGAGTTGCTCCAGAGCCGCCTCGACCTCTGCATCCTCCCCGGCGGCTGAACGCAATTGTGCCACCTCCTTCAGGTAGCGAACAATAGAGCTCGCCTCCTGGTCAAGAACTGCGGCAAGTATGTCGATGGCTGCTTGTGAACACATAGCTCAGTGAAAGCCTATATCCTGCGTCCCCAGGATGACCTGGTTCGCTGCTATGCAAAGGTAGATGGTCAAGGCCGCCATGGCCGCGACAATAATCTTCCCGAGAGTCGCGACCGAGATGACCTCACCGCCTTCGCTGTCAACCAGGTACATCTCCCTGGCCACCTTGAGATAGTAATAGGCCGAAATAGCCGTATTGATCGCGGCGGCGAAAACAAGGCTGTAATACCAGGCTGACATCTCAGAACCAATCCTCGCCTGGTCTATAACGCCCAGGAACAGGTACCATTTCCCCATAAACCCGCCGGTTGGAGGTACACCGATCAGGCTGAACAGGAAAACAACCATGCAGGCGGAGATGAACGGAGCGCGCCGCCCAAGTCCCCGGTAATTTTCCAGCTCAACGGATCCGAGACGATTTTCTATGAGGATCACCACGGCGAAGGCGCCGAAGTTCATTGCCAGGTAAGCAATGAGGTAGAAACCGATGGCCTGGCCGCCAGAGACACCGGAAACGTGCAGAATCGAAAAAGCCATCATCATGTAACCGGCATGAGCGATGGACGAATAGGCCAGCATTCTCTTGAGGTTCGTCTGCCAGAGCGCCGACATATTGCCGAAGGTCATCGTGGCGATCGACAGGATGATCATCATCTGAACCCAGGGAACTTTCTCCCAGGCCTGCGCCAGCCCCTCCCCCACCGGAAGCGCGGAGAGAAA
The DNA here is from genome assembly GCA_046582735.1 of Planctomycetota bacterium. Taxonomy (GTDB): domain Bacteria; phylum Planctomycetota; class UBA8108; order UBA8108; family UBA8108; genus UBA8108. Next base: position 6,439 of record JAYGDV010000542.1, on the reverse strand, counting down.
CCGCAGGGCGAGAGCGAAGCCGGCGGCCTTGGACAGAACCGAAAGGAAAGCCGTAACGGGGGTGGGAGCGCCCTCGTACACATCCGGAGCCCAGAAATGCATGGGCAGGGTAGACATCTTGTAGGCAATCCCCATGAAGACCATCAGGAGGGCGACCAGGGTGGTGATCGCTGCGCGGGCCTGCACCGACCATGCTGACCAGGTCTCATGGTCGGCGTCGAAGGTGATATTGGCGAGATCTGAAATCTGTGCGCTGCCGGTGAGTCCGTAGAAGAGCGAGAGCCCGTAAACCATGACGGCCGCCGCAACGCTCCCGTAGATCACGTACTTGAGCGCCGCCTCCGCGCCGCGCTCGTCGCGCCGTATGTAGCCCACCAGGACGTAGCTCGAGATGCTCAGAAGCTCGAGCGCCATGAAGATCATGAGGAAATGAGTGGCGCTCGCCATCAGGATCGCTCCGAGCACACCGGCTAAGAGAATCCCGTAATACTCGCCCATCCTCCTGCCATCGAACTGGCTGGAGAGATAGCTCAACAGGATTACCGGGATGGTTCCGAAGAGGAAGAACTGCTTGAAGAAGGCTGAGAACGAATCGGTTGCCAGCATCCCGTTGAAAATCGAATGCGTGGAATCATCATGGTGTCCCGACGATATCGCGGGAATGAAACAGCCGAGGATGGCCACCCAGGCCAGGTGCTTGGAGGCACGAAGCGGCAGCAGCAGATCGAGCAGAAAGATCCCCAGCACGAAACCGATGAGCACCAGCTCCGAACCAAAGGCCGGGATACTCGTAAGGATCCCGTCCAGATGGCCTTGAAACTCATCTTTATTGAATTCGGCTGATTGGGCAATCACGCCTGGATTGAACATTTACTGCAGAACTCCGTTTTCCCCGCAAAACCGGGGCTTCAGTTAAGGCGCCAGGACACTTCGGACCATGTCCGTCATGGTGCTCAACGATCCATCCATGAAATCTATGAGGATCGACGGGTAAACCCCGAGAATGATGCAGAGAGCGCCCAGGGGCGCCAATGCGAACACTTCCCGGAAGGACAGGTCCGGGAACTTCTTGTACTCTTCGTTCCTGATCTCGCCCAGGAATACCCGCTGGATCGTCCAGAGGATATAACAGGCGGTCAGGATGACTCCCAGCAGAGAGACGATCACGATCCATCTCGAGTCGATTCCATCGGCGGAGGAGATCAGGCTCGACCGGTTGGTGCCCTCGCCGCCCCAGGCACCGAGGAAACACATCGCCTCGCTGATAAACCCGTTCAGTCCGGGCAGGCCGAGGGAGGCAAAGAAGCCTACCGTCGCCACCCCTGTGTACCAGGGCATCTGGAGCCCGATTCCACCAAAGCGGGTGAGGTCCCTGTGATGAGCGCGGTCGTAGATCACCCCGACCAGGAGGAACATCATGGCGCTCGAGACTCCGTGGTTAATCATCTGCAGCGCCGCGCCGTTGACCCCGTAATAGGTCAGGGCCGCCATGCCCAGGAGCACGTAGCCCATGTGGCTGATGGACGAATAGGCCACCAGCCGCTTGAAGTCTTTCTGCGCCAGGGCGCAGAAGGCTCCGTAGACGATATTGATCATTCCCAGGATCGCCAGCAGAGCGATGAAAAATTTGCTCGCCGCCTCGCCCGGCAGCAGCGGGTAGCTGATCCTGAAGAGACCATAGCCACCCATCTTCAACAGGACTCCAGCCAGCATGACGCTGACCGCGGTCGGAGCCTCGACGTGGGCATCCGGAAGCCAGGTGTGGAAGGGGAATACTGGAATCTTGATGGCAAAACCAACGAACAGTCCGAGGAAGAGCCACCACTGCAGGCCGGTGGTAAACCACTCACCACCGGGCACCACAGTCATAAGGGTCAGCAGGTTGAAGGTGTTTGGTTCCGCGGTGTAGTAGAGAACCAGCATACAGATCAGCATGATGACCGAGCCGACCAGGGTGTAGATGAAGAACTTGATCGCCGCGTAGAGGCGGTTCTCGCCCCCCCAGACACCGATCAGGAAATACATTGGCAGCAGGACGATCTCCCAGAAGACGTAGAAGAGGAAGAAGTCGAGCGCGCAGAATACCCCGAGCAGGCCGGTCTCCAGCAGCAGGAAGAGCACGTAGTAGCCCTTGGTACCCTTCTCTATGGTCCAGGAATAGACCAGGCACAGGACCGACAGCAGCGTCGTCAGCAGGATGAGCGGCAGGCTCAACCCATCGACGGCGAGGAAGTAGTTCACATTGAAAAGCGAGATCCAGGGAGCCCATTCAGCATGCCCGAGATGATCCGAGGACTTCGCCTCCATGGCGTAGTGGAGCTCGAGAGCCTGCTTCCAGACTCGCACTGCATCATCCTTCGCGTTCTCGCTGGCGGCAAGATTACGAACCTTCTCTTTGGCAACCTCGTATTCCTCGGGAGTATAGCTGCCTTTGCCGGCTGCAGGGAAGGGAAGGCTTGAGCTGTTCTTCCACTCAACCTGCCCCAGGATCTCCTCCTTGGCGGCTGTCAGTACCGTCTCGACATCATCCTTGATGACGTCATTGTCGTCCTTGTAACCGGTATACAGACCGATCGATATGACGAAGGTCAGCACGGCTCCGAGGACGGCGACCGACTTGATAAGCCCCTTCCAACCCGAGGGGATCAGGATCAGTACTGCCGCTGTGAACAGCGGCATAAAAATACACCAGGTTAAGGTGAAATAGTCGGCGATAAGTTCGTAAATATACTGAAACATCTTACTCTGCTACCTGTTCGAAGGAGCGGTTCATTATTTCACAAGGACATAACACACAAGGATCAGGAGAAGAAGCCCGCCCGAAAGATAGAGCGAAGCATAAACGTACTCCTGCAGAAAGCCAGTCTGGACACGCCGCAGACGGTGGCCCCCGAAGCGGACAACGTTGGCGATTCCACGTACCGTTCCGTCGACGCCCCAATAATCGAGCACGCCGGCAGCACCGGTGAAGAAACGACAGACACTTCCCCAGAAATTTACAAATCCATCCACAAAGACCCGGTCGAAATAGCCGCAGACGACCTGGCAGGTGTGCAGCAGCCGCAGGACGAACCAGGTATAGAATCGGTCAAAGTACCAGAGATTCTGCAGGCTCACATAGAGCGGTTTCAGCCTCCCGGCGATGGCCTTCTCCTTTCCATAGAGCGGTTTCCCTGGAATAAAGAAGCAGAAGGCCAGCAGCAGGGCTGAAGCAAAGAGCCCCATCGAAACATAGGTCAGGGTTGAGTGGACGTGGTGCACCTCTTCAGCGACTTTCTGGACCGCTGAATCCGTAGCGCTCGAGAATTCCACCAGCCGCCTGGAATCAACCCTCTCAGCAAACCAGGTGGTCGCATGAGGGTGAGCTTCATCGGCTGGGCCAGCTCCGTGCCCATCTGAACCGGGGGTGAAAGGAATACCAGCCGAACAGACCGAAAGAACCGCGAGAATGCACAGCGGCACTGTCATCGTCCACGGTGACTCGTGGGCGTGGTCAAAGGCGTGCTGGTTCTTCGGCTTGCCCTCGAAGGTCTTGAAGTACAGGCGGAACATATAGAAGGCCGTCATGCCCGCAGTCAGGATTCCGAAAACGAAGGGAAGGTAGTGCAGCCAGGTGCCTCCAAGCTGCCCGGCGGCAGCATAGGCATTGCCCAGGATCGCCTCCTTGGAATGAAAACCCGAGAAGTAAGGCAAACCGGCTATCGCCAGGGTTCCGATGAGGAAGGTCCATCTTGTAATCGGCATCTTCTTCTTGAGCCCTCCCATGTCATCCATCTCGTTGGAGTGAACGGCATGGATCACGCTGCCGGACCCGAGGAAGAGCAGGGCCTTGAAGAAGGCGTGCGTAAAGAGGTGGAAGATTCCGGCAGAGACGCTGGCGACTCCGAGCCCCAGGAACATATAGCCCAGCTGGGAGATGGTCGAGTAGGCGAGCACCTTCTTGATGTCTGTCTGTACGAAGGCAATGGTCGCGGCGAAGAAGGCTGTGAAGCCCCCCACCAGCGCGATAAAGAAGAGGACATCTCCAGAATAGAAGTCACCATCGAAATAGCCCGGCCCAGCGAGGAAGGGGAACATCCTGGCGACAAGGTAGACGCCGGCGACGACCATGGTCGCGGCATGGATCAGGGCTGACACAGGAGTCGGACCTTCCATCGCGTCCGGAAGCCAGATGTGAAGCGGGAACTGAGCCGACTTACCGAGAGCGCCGAGGAAGAGGCCGATACCGGCGGCCGTCAGCCACCACGCTCCGTCCCCGCTCCATTTCCCGTTCTCCACGCTTGCGAAAATTCCAGTGATGTCCAGGGTGCCGGCCCAGGCGGCGATGATCAGGATCCCGATCAGGAATCCGACATCTCCCAGGCGGGTGGTCATGAAGGCCTTGATCGCCGCGTTCTGCGCCGACTTCTTCTCGAAGTAAAATCCGATCAGGAAGTAAGAGCAGACCCCGACGAGCTCCCAGAACATGAACAGGCAGAGCAGGTTCGAGGCTATACAGAGCCCCAGCATGGAGAAACTGAAGAGCCCGAGGTAGGCGAAGAACCGGTTGTAGCGTTCTTCCCCATGCATATATCCGCAGGAATAGAGGTGAACGAGGAAGCTCACCAGGGTCACCACGAAGAGCATGACGATGGTCAGGTTATCGACCAGGATGCCGAAGTTGATCGACAGGCCGTTCTCCCCCCCGGATGAAAGCCAGCCCTTCATAATTTCCCAGGAATGCGACTGCTCGATACCGTGGGGAGTCGAGAGCAGAACTGTCATCATCCAGCTGGCGATGCCCAGGGCGATGAGCATACATCCCGTCGGCAACCAGTCTCCCTGGCGCGGCAGGCGCTTGCCGAAGAAGACCTGGACCACGAAACCCGCCAGCGGGCAGAGCAGGATCGCCAGGGCTGCTGCGGTCAGGTCGTCGGGAGTGAAAATAGAACTGATTAAAGACATGAATTTAATTCAGGCAGAAGACCGCAGGCTCAGCCTTTGAGCGAATGGGCATCATCTAATTCCACACTGTTGATGGAGTTAAAGATATTGAGAGCGATGGCGAGCGCAAGGGCCGCTTCCGCCGCCGCGATCACGATAATAAAAAGCGTTACGATCTGTCCGTCGAGGTTCTCAGCCCCCTTGGAATACTTGGCAAAGGCTACGAAGTTGAGCCCGGCCGCATTCAGGAGCAGCTCGATTCCCATCAGAACGGCAATGGTGCTGCGCCGGGTAATAATGATCAACAGGCCAAGCCCGAAAACAATAGCACCCACCACCAGGTAGTGCTCGAGGCCGATCCCACTGCCGGCCTCTGCCGCCGGAGCGGGTGCCTGGGCCAACAGGCCGGTCATACCCGCGAAGCAGGAAGAGAAGAAGCTCATCATGCAGCACCCCCCTCTCCACCCTCAGCTCCGACCGCATCGCCCTCCGACTTGCCGCGGGCGATATAGGTAGCGCCGACCATGGCAACAAGAAGGAGAACGGAAACCACCTCGAAAGGCAGGATATAGGTACTCATGAAACTCAGCCCCAGCCCGAAGGCTGTCGGCTCAGCGGCCGGGCCCGCTCCCGTGGGGCCGATCCGGCTGATCTGGTCTGCGGACTTTACCACCCAGTTATTTCCCCCCGCCACGAACACCAGGAGGCCCGTGGTGAAGATCCCGATGATGACACCGGGAATGAGGACGCGCCAGGACACCTCCGACTTGAGCGGTATATCCACTCTCTGGGTCAGCATGACACCAAAGAGGAAAAGAATGAGAATTCCGCCGATATAGACCAGCACCTGGGTAAACCCGAGGAAATCGGCTCCCAGCAGGAGGTAAAAACTCGCAAATCCGGCCAGGCTCGCCAGCAACCAGAAGGCCATGTGGACGATCTTGTCGCTCACGAGGATGGCCACGCCCGCACCGATTGCAATGAATGCCGTCACCCAGAAACAGGCCGCCTCAAAATTGGTGGAGCTGACCAGGGAGATCGCCGCGCCGGCCGTCGCCAGCCCCCCCAGGACGCCAAGACCCGTACGGCCCCAACCTGTAATGGCCCGCCTGACAAGCAGGGTCGAAGCTGCGATCACCGCGAATACCGCCAGGCTCGTAAATCTCGAGTCCGAAAGATCGATCCCGAAGCCTTCGCTCCCGAGGAATGCACGCAAGAGGCCGACACCACCCGCGGCACCCAGAATGACTGCAATGGTGATCCAGGAAGCCGTCCGGATGATCAGGACGGCCGGAAGCATGGCGAAGAAGCTGATCAACAACAACCTGAGCGTCCCATCGAGGATGGGATTACCGAGAGAGTCCGCACCCACCCGGCCTGCGGGGCCGAGGTAGATATAGAGCTCACAGAGGGCGGGAATGATTGCCAGCCAGAGCCCCTGGCGCATGGCGTGCTTGAAGAGGTCAAGCGCCGCACCCGGCCCCCCCTCGTCACGGCCAGTCCGCACCAGCCTCGT
>JAYGDV010000517.1:0-13213 GCA_046582735.1 Planctomycetota bacterium | reverse complement strand
AGCTGCGTTCTGTTTCCTGCAGAAGTTGAAAGCTCAAAAAAAAAACACCCGCGCACCTTCAGGAGGCGGCGGGTGGTGAATTCGTATCTGGCGTTTTTACGATCCACCCGCCTCGCTAATAAGCAGGATCAAAAGCAGAATACCAAGCAGGGCCGACCTGGAAAAAACATACTCTGAGATCAGTGTATAGGATCGTCCCACAGGACTCTTCCCAACATTTGAACAGGTCGTTTCGAAAGCAGTTTTGAACATGGTATTCCCTCTAGGGGGGGCAGTCGTAAAGTTAAGCACAGATCTTAGTTGCACAACCAGAACGTGTCAAATTCTAAAGCTGCGAGCGTTGAGGTCTCAGGCATAGAGCTCCGTCATGAGCTGCCCGAATTCTTCAAAACCGAGGGTCAGGGCTCCATCATCGGCCTTTCCCCCCCCGTTCTGGCGTACATCGACCACCAGTCCGTGAGCCCCGAAAGCTATTGCGGCCCTGGCGAGGGGAAGCACCAGGTTGCCCTGGTCGAGCGCCCGCGTAGGATCGATCACCACGGGCAGATGGGTCTGCTGGCGGAAATGGGCGACCGTGCCGAGGTCGAGGGTGTTGCGTGAGCCCCGCTCCTCGATCCGGCTTCCTCTCTCGCAGAGAATGACCTGCTGGTTGCCCTGTGCAAGCACGCACTCGGCGGCTTCCAGGAATTCATCATTGGTAGCGGAAATTCCGCGGGTCAGCAGGATGGGACGGCCTGTCTTGCCGGCCTCCTCGAGGAGGCTGAAGTTCTGCATATTGCGGGGGCCGATCTTCATCAGATCAACCTGCTGGGCAGCCTGGGCTGCATCGAGGACGGATTCGACCTCGGTCATCACCGCGAGACCGAATTCTTTTCCTGCCCGGGTGAGGATCTCAAGGAGGTCGAAGTTGATTCTCCTGGTCTTGAATGGAGAGTCCGTTGATTCCAGGCAGCTGCCATGGAGTACCATCGCACCGCATTCACTCACCTGTCGGACATGGGCCCCGATCTGGTCCATCGAGGAGATGCAATCAGGACCGGCGAAGACAACGTATTCGGAGCCGCCTATTTCTGTATCCCCGATCCGGATGGTGGTCCCGCCGGGTTTCAGGGCGAGGTCGGTCATGTTCCTGCCGCCAGGTTTTGCCGCAGCGGGAACTTCACCGGCGGCTTGCTCAACTGTTGTTTCCGTGCCGGCGGCGTCTTCATTTTTCTCGTCACTGGAAATCTTCTCAGGCACCCTGGACCGGGTCGATGGCCTGGTCCTGTCGTGCCGTTCACGTGGATAGGTCCCCAGGATCCTGAGATAGTTGGTGGCGCCGCTGAGGCCGACGAGCGCATCCTGTATTTTCGGGTCACTCGCGTTGCCCTCGAAGTCGAGATAGAAGATATAGGTGAAGGGCGAACCCTGCATGGGCCTCGACTCGAGCTTGGTGAGGTTGATCTTGTGGTTGTCGAGGATCGCGAGCGCCTTGAGAAGGGCACCCTCGTGATGGCCGGTGGACAGCACGAGTGATGTCTTGCAGGGAACCCTGCTGTCTACCTGGTTGGGGCGCGGGGCGACGATGACAAAGCGGGTGTAGTTCTCGCGTTGGTTGGCGAGATTGCGTTTGAGCACCTTGAGGCCGTAGATCCTGCCGGCCTCCTCGCTGGCGATGGCCGCCTGTGAAGCATCACCGTCTTCGCTGACTTTCCTGGCTGATTCCGCGGTGTCCACATAGGTTTCCTGCTGGCAGTTCTTGAGCCTGGAGAGGAAATCAGAACACTGGGCAAGCGCCTGGTAATGCGAGTAGATGCGATGGATCGTCGAAAGGGGCGCCTTTTCGAGCGCCAGCAGGCAGTGCTGGACCGGGAAGACCTCCTCGCCCACTATATTGAGCTTGGTAGCCAGCAGCAGGTCGTAGACCGCGTTGATACTGCCTGCAGTGGTGTTTTCAATGGGCAGGATCGCGTAATCCGCCTGGCCGTTCTCGACCGCAGCCACCACGTCGGAAAAGTTCTTATAGCCTTCGAATGAGCAATTATCGATCTGGCCGCGAAAGAACTTCTGTCCCGCCAGGTGGCTGTAGGCGCCCTCGACACCCTGGTAGGCGATGCAGAGCATCTTCTCGGTGGCTGGATTGAGGTTGTTCTGGAGGAAGGACTCCTGGGAGCGCACCGAGTCTTCGATAATTTCGTGGAAGATCCTGGTCACGAAGTGAGCATCGAGCTCGAGCTTTCGCCCGGCCTTGATGAGGGTTTCGAGCACAACTCCTTCTCGGACGGCATCGCGAAGCGGCAGTCCCTTCTCGATTTTATCCTCGATGACCTTCCGGCTGATGGCTCGTCTCTTGACGAGCAGTTCGAGGAGGTCTTTATCGATACGATTGATGTCTTTGCGGCACTGGTCGAGATCCATCTCAAACCTCCCTTATCCAGTTGAAGGGATCATCCCTGTGTCCGGTCTGGATCGCACGCAGGATCTCGAGGATCTCGTTTCGGAGATCTTCCTTCTCGAAGGTCCGGGCGGCATCCCTGTAGACAATCTCCCGTGCGCTCAGAAGTGTCCAGGCGGTGCCGCTGCAGAAAAGTTCCTGCCCATGATCGAGGACCTCCTGGATCGAGATATCCCGTTCCTCCACCTCGAGCCCCAGCAGGTTGCGGGCAATCTCGATGGTCGAGTCGCGGGTAACCCCGGGCAGAATCTGGCTGTCCAGGCCTGGGGTCACCAGCACACCGGATTTCAGCAGCACGAAGGGATTCGAGCCGCTGGTCTCGGTGAGGTATTGGAGATGGCGGGAGTCGAGGTAGAGCACGTCATCGAAGCCCTGGTCTTTCCACTCCTGGGCAACCCAGATGGCACCCGCGTAGTTACCCATCGCCTTTGCCGAGCCGGTCCCCCCGGGGGCTACGCGACCCTGTTCCAGCACCTTCAGGCGGACCCCCTGTGGACGGCCGCCCCGGAAGTAGCTGCCTACCGGGCTGGCGAAGATATGAGTCGCGAAGTGCCTGCAGGGACCCAGGCCGAGCTGCGGCTCTGTCGCATGCTGCATGGGACGCAGGTAGAGTGATCCGTATTCGAGCTCCGGAACGAAGCGGGAGTTCCGCTTCACAACCTCGATACAGGAATCGACGAACTGGTCGGCCGGGAAAGGCAGCATCATGAGCCTTTCGGCAGAGCTCTGCATACGCCGGGCGTTGGCATCAGGCCGAAACAGCAGTATTCTTCCATCGGCCGTTTTCTGGGCCTTGAGACCTTCAAAAACTCCTACCCCGTATGACATTAGGGCTGCCGCCGGCGAGACCGCGATGTCCTGGAAAGGTATGAATTCACCCGTGTCCCAGACCGGATCCCGTTCCTTGTCTCCCATGCTTCTGTACATGTAGTCAGTTTCTGTAAGGGAGAACGTCAGGGTGTTCCAGTCCGGCAGCGGATTTTTACTCTCTCCGGTGATTTCCGGGGTCATCTCTGGGGGGCTTTCGATGGAGTCCGATAAGAAAAAACAAAGACCGATGATTATACGGTCTGATTCAAGTATCTGGCAAGATAACGCAATTCAGGCGGGGTTTTGGGGGGGCCGGAAAAGTTAAACTGGTACCGATAAGATCGAAAATCCCCCCGCGGGCGGTCAATCGCTCCCTTACTTTTCGAATTTCGTCTCCAGTGTCGTGTAACATTTGGTCAGCTTCTTGGATACTGTGGGCGATTGCATTCCGACTGTTCGCCCTGCGCGCGAGCCAGCGGTGCGCGTTTTTCCGGTGATATCTATTGGCGGACCCTGATGAACAGCATGCGGGCAGGAACATCCTGGGGACTCACGCGGCATATAGCGCTTGAGATCCTCAAGACCTTTCTCTTTTCACTCCTGGTACTGGAGCTGAGCTATTCTCTGCTCGTTTCAATACTGGCGGCAGGGAGGTATGACCTCGATCTGCCGTTGGTGCTTCCGGTCCTGTGGTACGCGGCGACTGCCATGCTCAGTGACAGCATTCCGCTGGCTTTGATGTTCGCCTCCAGCCTGGTCTACGGCAGGTTCGTGGCTGACCGTGAGGTCATGGCGGCCCGCAGCTTCGGTGTGTCCAACCGCAAGATCCTGCTGCCGGCGCTGATCCTGGGGATCGTGTTTTCCTTTTCAGGATATTTCATCAACGGGTTCGTGGTTCCCCTGATGAAGCACAAGCGCAACGATGTGGGCAGCCTTCTCATCGACCAGTTTCGTTCTCTTGGCAAGGGGACGAACAGGGATTTTCGCTTCGGCAACCTGAACCTGTGGATCATGGAACACGAGGGCAGGCGCCTGACGGGCGTGTTCGTCGGGCCGCGTGCGGATTCCGACACCGATGAGATCCTGAGCAAAGAGAAGATCGAGAAGCTCGACCTGGTCTCCTATCCATACTGCCTCTATGCAGGAAAGGGGACGATTCTCTTTCCCGATGAGCTCAGGTTCAGGAAGGCCTCGGCCCTGTCCCCGGCGGCGGCTGGGGAGCTGGAGGAGCCGGTGGACGAATCTCTTGCGGGACACATCATCATCGAGTTGCGGGACGTGAGTATTTTTTACTCCAGTGAGCTCCATCCGGGAGGATCTAACTCCTTTTTCCAGCGCATGCATCTTGACCAGTTGAATATCTCATTTGACCCGGCGCGGAAGGCGAAGCGTGCCAGGAAGGGTAAGGAACTCAACAACCGTGAGCTCTCAGCGGAGATCGCCGCCTTGAGCGGCGGAGCCGGGGGGAAGCCTCCGGATGCCCGGGAGGCGAAGGTCCTCGAGCGCCTGCAGTTTGAATACCACGGCCGGATCGGACGTATGTTCAGCTGCGGACTCTTCGTTCTGATGGGGGGGCTGATTGCCCTCTTCCTGAATTCCGGCAACAGGCTGCTGCCGTTCTTCGTGTCCTGCACGGTAGTGCCGTCCGTATTTTACGGAGGCACGGTTGTCTCCCAGCTGGCCGTCCACAAGGGTCTTCTCCCCCTGCCGTTTGTGCAGGTGCCTGCCGTGCTGCTGGTGTGCATGCTGGGCTGGGGGCTGTGGCGTCTTGAGAGAAAGGTAACGAGGTAGAGCGGTATGTCTCTCTTCGAAAGAATCAGGAAAGGCTGCCCCGAATTGACCGGGAGGTTCTCACCGACCCTTGATCTCTACATCCTGCGTATCTTCCTGGGAGTCTACGTGGCCAACCTGCTGAGCTTCTGCCTGATCTTCGTGCTCATCGACCTGGTGGAGAACCTGGATAACTTCAACCGCCAGGCGGATACTCTCGGTGAACTTTTCAGCCTGATGGTTCGTTATTACGGAATCAACCTGCCGATTATCTTCTGCCAGGTGCTCGGTCCCATCGTCTGTCTTGCCTCCGGTCTCTTCACCCTGACCCTGCTCCAGAGGTCGAATGAATTGATCCCGATCCTCGCTAATGGCCGCAGCTACAGGAGGCTCTTCATGCCGGTCCTCTTTGCTGCCTGCCTGGTCTCCGCGGGTACCTTTCTCATCCAGGACCGGTGGCTGCCGGGAACCCGTGAGGCCTTCAGTGAAATGTCCAGCAAGCGCAAGGGCAAGCTCGAGGTGCGGGACCTGAAGTACAAGGATACCCAGGCTGGCATCCTGGTTCTCATCAAACGTTATTTCATCAACGAACAGCGTGCGGAGGGGATCCTGGTCCTGCCGACGAGCCCGGGTAAGCAGCCCGACTCGGTGATCCAGGCCGTGCAGATGCAGTGGGTTCAGCCAAGCCAGGGTGATGCGTACTGGCTGATGAAGAATGGCTGGATTGCGCGCTATGAACCTTTTGAATTCAGCGAGGGCGCTCCTCGTTCACGGTTGGTGACCGTTTCCCAGCCGGAGGTGGTGGGGGGTGCGGATCGCCTGTCGGAATCGTTCATCGAACAGTCGCTCGAGACCGTCCTAGGCCGGGAGACCGACCTGGTACCAGCAGACCTCGAGGCGCGTGAAGCGCAGGTTGCCCATATGAGCCTGGCTGACCTGAGGAGAAAGATGAAAACCGAGCCCTCTGACCGGAGCTGGAAGGGGAAGTACTACGCCCGCATTTTTCATCCAGTTCATAACCTCCTCCTGCTCCTGCTCGGGTTGCCCGTCATCATTTATTCAGGCACCAGCAATATCTTCTTCGGAGCTTTTCTCGCCGCCTGCCTTGGAACGGCTTATTTTGTTGTCGGTGCCTTCTGCCAGGAGCTTGGAGCGCAGGGGCTCCTCTCCCCTGCCATTGGGGCGGTATTGGGCCCACTTCTTTTCCTCGCCCTTTCGTTTACCTGGTGGCGAGACCTTCCCAGCTAGGGCAAAGACTTGCCTTCTTGGCTGAGGTTGGTTATTACAAAAGCGTCAGGTTGAGCGCTGCAGCTGCGCCCGCGGCGGCGAATGGTGGTTTGTCGTTTCCTGCAGCCGGCCTGTTCTGAGTTGAGTGAAGAGCCGGAAAAAGTGGAGAGAACAGATGGAGACCTTGTCCATATCTATAGCCCAGGGTTCCTTTGTCGATACGATCTGGTCGCCCGTTAAGAACCTTTGGACATACCTGGGCGATTTGCCGGGTATCCAGCCAGCGATTATTGTTGCCCTGACGATCGTCTGTGCAAAGATTGCGGCCTGGTTGCTCACCGGCCTGATCGGACGTTGGGCAGGGAAAACCAAGACGACGCTCGATGATGATCTCATCAAGTTGATGCATCGCCCGGTCTTCATGGTTGTCCTCCTCATCGGATTGGGTATGGCGGCTGTCCAGGCTGATTTTTTAGGGGCTGCCCTCGCTCCCACGCTGGCGATTCTCAAGACCCTGGGTATTATTTTCCTCGCCGTATTTACGATCCGTGCTTCCCACATCATCCTGGAGGCTCTCAGCAGGAACCGGGAACGTTTCCCGATGATCCAGTCACGTACCCTGCCTCTTTTTTACAATGTCTCCCTGCTGGTAGTCATTGGGGCAGCGCTCTATTTTCTCTGCCTCGCCTGGAAAATCAACCCCAGCGCCTGGCTCGCCTCGGCGGGCATCATCGGCCTGGCCCTCAGTTTTGCTGCCAAAGACAGTCTCGCCAATCTCTTCGCGGGAGCCTTTATCCTGGCTGATGCTCCCTACAAGATCGGCGATTTCATTGTGCTTGATTCCAGCGAGCGTGGGCGGGTGACCCACATCGGATTGCGCAGCACACGCATGTTGACCCGGGATGACGTTGAGATCACCGTTCCCAACGCGGTCATGGGGAACTCGAAGATCACCAACGAGAGTGGTGGCCCCTATGAGAAGGAACGTATCCGGATCCGCGTAGGTGTCGCCTATGGTACGGATATCGACCGGGTTGAGGAGCTGTTGCTGGGCATCGCTGTTTCCCACTCGGAGATCACGGATGATCCCGAACCCAAGGTTCGCTTCAAGGACTTCGGAGACTCAGCCCTCCTTGTCGAGCTTCGCGGCTGGATCCGGGAGCCGGTTCTGCGCGGCCGGGTGAGCCATATGCTCAGGAAGGAAATCTACAAGTGCTTCCTGGCAGAAGGCATCAAGATTCCCTATCCGAAGCTCGATGTCAGCCTCCAGGGGGCAGAGGGCAACCAGTCCGGTAAAGCAGAAGAATAAGACCTGTGCTTATTCACCAAGCGCCCCAGCCAGGGCATCGATGATGGATTCGGTCGTTGGGCGGGCGGCCTGGGCTGAAACCTCCAGGTCCCTTGCCCTGATGTCCTCGCTGGTGGTCGGCCCGATCGAGATGATCTTCACGCTGCTTTTCTCCAGCAACTGGCGTCCCTGCTCTCCGCAGAGGTCCAGGAAGCCCTTGACGGCGGAGGGACTGGCGAAGGTGATTGCCTGCGGTGTCTCTCCACGCTCGAGAGCTTCCAGCAGCGGCGCAGCGCGGGCCGGTTCTTCAGTGCAGGTGCGGTAGATCGCCACCTCTTCTACCTGTGCGCCACAGCGGCGCAGGCCGGCAGCCAGTTCCCCGCGGGCGATCTCCGATCCAGGCAGGAGGATCCTGGTTTCGGGCCCCGGGTTTTCTTTTTCGATGAACTCACGGGCGAAGTCCGCCCCGGTCGAGCTGTTGGATACGGGCACCCCGCCAACCCCTGCGTCCTCGAGTGCAGCGGCAGTAGCGGCTCCGGTTGCACAGACGGTGCAATCCGGGAGCCAGGAATCCAGTGAGATGCCCGCTTGCGAACACAGGGTTGCGAAGGTGTCCACTGCGGTAATACTGGAGAAGATGACATGGGAGAAGCGGCCGCGATTTTCAAGAGCCAGCCGCCAGGGCGCAGGGTCTTCTACCGGCAAAAAACGAATCGAGGGGACCGCCAGCACCTTTGCACCGAGTTCTTCAAGCCGGTTTGCCAGCTCTGCGCTGCGGCATTCAGGGCGGGTGAGGACGACCGTGGTGCCGGTGAGAGAGAGCCCTGTCATGGCTGGGGCTCTTCCCGATTTCCGATGAGCTCCTCTCCACCCTGCTGCAGCAGTTCATCTGCAAGCTCCGTGCCGAGCCTGTCTCCCTCGCTGCGTGGGCCGCTGCGGCTTGCCCGCAGGCAGGTCGAGCCATCTTCGCTGGCCAGCACGCCCTCGATATGAAGCAGGTTCTCCTCTGCCTGCTCGATGCGGGCGAGGGCGCCAGCGGCAACCTGGCAGCCGCCGCGAAGGCGCCGCAGGAAGGATCTCTCCGCCTGTGTGATCTCATGGCTGTCGCGGTGGTTGAGAGCCAGCAGCTCAGGGCGGCATGAGCTGTCGTCTTTTCGCATCACCACAGCCAGGGCGCCCTGCCCGACGGCTGGGAGGATGATGGAGGTGTCAACCAGCTCGGTAACGAGCTCCTCTTTTCCCAGCCTCCTGAGGCCGGCGTGGGCCAGGACCGTTCCCGCCAGCTGCTCCCGGGAGATCTTTTCGAGGCGGGTATTCACGTTTCCCCGCAGGGGAATGATCTCGAGGTCCGGGCGCCAGGCAAGCAATTGGGCCTTGCGGCGCGGGCTGCCCGTTCCGATCCGGGCACCCGGCTCTATCTCGCCAAGGCCTCTTCCATCCGCACTCACGAAGGCATCGAGGGCACTTTCTCTTTGCGGCACCGCGATGATTTCGAGCTCCGGAGGATAGTCCGAGGGCAGGTCCTTGAGACTGTGAACCGCCGCATCGATCTTTCCGCTGAGCAGTGCCTCATCGATTTCACGGCTGAATACCCCGGTGCCGATCAACGGGATCTCCTGCTCGGGGAAATTCTCGGCGCTGGTTTTGATGATTGAGATCTCCGTTTCAAGCTCCGGATTCACTGCTGCCAGCGCCTGCTGGATCCATTCGGCCTGCCAGATGGCAAGGGGGCTGCCCCGGGTTCCAAGCTTGAGTACTCCAGTATTCATCCTGGCATCACCCCCGACAGGGCTGCAGAGGCACCCCGCTCGCGGAGGAATTCTCCTGCCGGTCTGCGAATGAAGGCTCCCGCCATTCTGTTCTCACTTCGGCAGGAAGAGCTTTTTGAGGAAGGCAATCTCATCTTCGCTGAGGCCCTGCATGTCTCGGATCGATTTGAGTCGTTCGATCGGGAAATGGATGAGCTTGTTTACCAGTCGACGGGTCAGCTTATCGACCGTTTCGTGGAGCTCGACCGGGAAATCCCCCATCGAATTCTGTAATTCACCTGTCCGGATGATCTCAAAACGTTCGATGAGGTGGCGGATTACCGGGTCGATATTGAGGTAATTCAGCTGCCCGTAAAAGACATCGAGCTGCTTGCTGACAATTTCTTCGGCCCGGGCAAACTGGTCGTGGCGCTTTGCCAGGTTTCCCTGGATCACCTTGTTCAGGTCATCGATATTGAAAAGGTGGATTCCGTCTATTTTGTTGCTTTCGGGGTCGATGTCACGAGGTACGGCGAGGTCGATGATAACCAGGGGGGCCGAACCTCGCTGCTCCTGTGCGGCCTGGACCTGCTCCCTCGTGATAAGTGAATCGGTGGAGCTGGTGGAGGAGATGAGCACGTCTGTTGAGGCCAGGGTGGATACGATATCGGTTGAGAGGGGAAGGACGTCAGCATCCAAAACACCGCTGCCGGGCCGGATCTTCTCGAGCATGGCCTCTGCCGATTCCGTTGTTCTGTTTATTACCGTGAAGTTTCGCAGGTCGTTTTCGATGAAGGCCCTGGCTGCAAGCCCGGCGACGGTACCGGATCCGATCAGGAGCGCTTTTTTCCCGTTGAGGTCGCCGAGGATATCCCTGGCCAGTCGAAGGGCCGCCTGGCCGGGGGTAATGCACCCCTCGGAGATGGAGGTGGAGGTCCTGACTTTCTTACCGACCTTCAGAGCTTCAGGAAAGAGATGGCGGAACATCTTTCCGCTGGCACTGTTTTTTTCCGACAGTTCGTAGGCTTCCTTCAGTTGCCTGAGGATTTCGGTCTCCCCTACGATCATGGAGTCGAGCCCACCCGCAACGCGGAAGAGGTGCTTGACGGCATTCTCCTGGCGGTAGAGGTAGAAACAATCATCCGTGGGGGATTGGTGGTGATCGTCCTGTCCCAGGTAGAAGTTGCTTAACTCCTCGAAGGGAGAGCCCTCTTCGTTGAGGTTCATTGCCAGGCCGCTGGAGGAAGGGATCGCGCTGTAGAACTCGGTGCGGTTGCAGGTTGAGAGGATCAGGTGTTCGGAGCCCTCGATCTTCGCGAGGATCCTTTCAAGAGCCTCGCCGGATTTCTCCGCGGAAAAAGCCCAGGTTTCCCTCATCCCCACAGGGGCGGTTTTATGATTCAGGCCAAATACCAGAAGTTCCATCAGTTGTTTTTCTCAAAAGAAATCAATTCTCGGCCGCTGCCGGAGACCTGTAGAGATCCCGAGGCTCCCTTTCCTGGCAGGGCAATCCTCTATAATAGCAGGAAAGCTATACTCCTTCCGTGTTTGTTTTCGTGCCCGGGGCTCAAATTACAGCCGGCCGGGAGTTGCCTGGCGGTAGTGCTGAAAAAGCTTTCGGCGAGGATGGCAGGTTCGGTATTTGCCGCGCGTACCGGTCCGAGGTTGTGCTGGCCGGCCTGCCGCTGGAAGGCAGCAGGGGGTGTGAGCAAGAGCTGAATTATCGGCTGCGGTGGTTCTCCGGCCAGTTGCCGGCGGCCTGGCTTATGGAATGGTTTCAGAGCGGTTTTGCAGCACGGGAACGCTCGTGGGAGGCCTGTTTGCTGAGTTTCTGTCTAAAAACTCCTGGTTTGATTCGATTCACCCGGCTCGATTTTCTTGACCTGTTCAGTTTGAAAGACCATAAAAGCAGGTCATACAAGAAGTCTGAGCTTGAGGAAAACATGATGGATGAAAGCAGGAAGGGTCGTTTCCTGGAGGCCGCACGCTGTTGCAATGACGGGCGGCCACCGGTGTGGCTGATGCGCCAGGCGGGACGCTACCTGCCTGAGTACCAGGAGATCAAGGAGAAGCACTCTTTTGTGGAAATGTGCTCGAATCCGGACCTGGCCTTCGAGGTCTCGATGCAGCCCTACAGGCGCTTCGGTCTCGATGCAGCGGTGGTCTTTTACGACATCCTTTTTCTTGCAGAGGCTATGGGGGCTCCACTTGAGTACAACCCCGGCCCGAAATTCCTGGAGCCTTTGCGCACGGCGGAGGCCATCAACTCTCTGGCGGACCCCGATCCGGCCGGCCATACGGCCCCGGTGCTGGAGACCCTGGCACGCCTTCGCTCGGAGCTTCCCCCGGAGGTTGCCGTTCTCGGCTTTGCCGGAGCGCCATTCACCATGGCTGCCTACCTGGTGGAGGGGAATTTTCACCGTAGCGGGGAGTGGATCAAGCGCCTGATGAACGAAGCCCCCGACCTCCTGCATTCACTGCTTGAGAAGCTCGCCAGGGCGACCGGGAACTATCTTGGCGCGCAGCTGCAGGCCGGCGCAGATACAGTCCAGCTTTTCGATACCTGGGCAGGCCTGCTGGGCAGGGACGACTACAGGCGCTTTGCCCAGCCCTACCAGGAGGCTGTTTTCGATTCGATTGCAGACTCCGGGGCTCCGTCGATTCTTTATGTCAACGGTGGCTCCCATCTCCTCGAAGAGATGTCCTCAAGCGGCGCCGGGGTCCTCAGTATCGACTGGCGGACCAGCCTGCGTGAGGCGCGCGAGTTTCTCGGAAAAGAAACCGGGCTCCAGGGCAATCTCGATCCCTCTTGCCTTTTCGCAGACCCGGCTGAGGTGTCCCGCAAAGCGAACGAGGTCCTGGATGAGATGGCAGGTGATCGAGGCTTTATCTTTAATCTCGGGCATGGTGTGCTGCCTGGAACTCCGGTGGAGTCGGTGCGGGCCCTGGTGGAAGCGGTTCAGTCACGCGGTTGAAAGACGGGAAGGAAGATCAGGCGATGGTTTCAAGTGCTGAAATGTTTGAGCGGGCCCTGGGTGTAATTCCCGGTGGAGTGAATTCTCCCGTACGGACCTGTGGTGCGGTGGGGGGGAAGCCCGTTTTCTTTCGCGAGGGCCATGGCAGCCGGTTGGTGGACGTCGATGGCCGTGAGTATGTGGATGTAATGGGCTCCTGGGGGCCGCTGATCCTCGGGCATGCCCATCCCGATGTGGTCGAGGCAGTATGCCAGGCTGCCCGAAGCGGTACCAGCTTCGGCGCCTGTACCGCGGCGGAAGTGGAGCTGGCGGAGCTGATCTGCTCCCGCTTCGATTCAGTCGAGAAGGTCCGGCTGGTCAGCTCCGGTACAGAAGCTGCGATGTCGGCCCTGCGCCTGGCCCGGGGTGTTACGGGCCGGGATGAAATCATCAAGTTTGCAGGGTGCTACCACGGGCACGCTGATTCTTTTCTGATCTCTGCCGGATCGGGTGCCCTGACTCTCGGGGTACCCTCGAGTCCCGGTGTGCCTGCAGCGCTGGCGAAGCTGACCCACCTGGCACGTTTTAACGACCTTGAGAATGTACGCGCGATTTTTGAAGAGGCCGGCGGCTCGATCGCTGCCCTGATCGTGGAGCCGGTTGCGGGGAATATGGGAGTGGTTCCGCCGGCTGAAGGTTTTCTCGAGGGCCTGCGTGAGCTCTGCAACGAGCATGGCGCCCTGCTCATTTTCGATGAGGTCATCACCGGTTTTCGGGTCAGCCGGGGTGGCGCCCAGGAACGCTACGATGTATCCCCGGACCTCACCGTGATGGGCAAGGTCGTCGGTGGAGGTCTTCCGGTGGGCGGCTTCGGGGGGCCGGCGGAAATCATGAACCACCTCGCTCCCGAAGGACCCGTATACCAGGCCGGAACCCTGTCGGGAAATCCCCTGGCCACGGCTGCCGGACTCGCCACCCTGAA